>JAZQTF010000157.1:0-3021 GCA_045630445.1 Acutalibacteraceae bacterium | reverse complement strand
AAGCGAATCGCAACAGATTTACAGTCTGCCCCCTTTGGCCACTCGGGAATTCTCCCCTATTCAGTTTTTGTCAAAAAAATGGAGCTGGTGGACGGTCTCCGACCCCCGACCTGCTGGTTACAAATCAGCTGCTCTACCAACTGAGCTACACCAGCGTTTTTTCAACAAGAGAGAGTATAACACTTATATTGCGATATGTCAAGTGTTTTTTCAACTTTTTTTAATTTTATTTTTATTTTTTCTTTAACCGACGTTTACGGACAAAATACGCACAGACAAGCACAATCAGAATGCCGCAAAATGCACCCGCACTGTCAAGAAAAACATCGGACACCTGACCACTGCGCCCCGCGACAAAGAGTTGATGAATCTCATCAGTAATCGCATAAAGCACCGCGACAGCGAAAGCAATCAGTTTGCCGCTCAAAGCCTTTTTGAAATCATACGTCAGCATAAGCCCCATAAGCAGTCCGCCCATTGTTGCATAACTGAATGCGTGGGCGCACTTCCTGACAACATACTGCAAGGACTCAACAATTTCCGCCCTCTGCTCATTGGTCAGAGAATCAAAGCCTGACATTATAAAGTTAAGCACGCGGTAGATAAGTCCGCCGCTGACCTGGCTTGACACATCGGCAGGTTGATGAGAAAAGACGAAAATCGTTGTCATCAGCGCCAATATCAAAACAAAAAGAATTATTCTTACGATTGTTTTTCGTTTCATATTATATAAACTATTGTTTCTTTTTTCTGTCTTTAAGTGCAACCTTGTTACCTTTTTCGTCAACGATATATGTGTTGTCAAGGTGGCCGACAAGACTGCGTTTGAATGAGTCAATGTACTCACGGCGGAGCACTTCCCTCTCCTGCTTTTCCTCCTCAGTCAAGCCTTCGGGAGTCCTTGACTTACGGGAAAGTTCATTTATTCTGTCAATTTTCTTCTGGTCCATTTTTATCTCCTGTTATTCGGCAACAACTGTGTGCCACTCATTTGTTTCAAGCATCTGCGTTGTGCAGTCAAGTTGGTCGGGCGTGGGCATCATTACAAGGTCAACCATCCACTTGTTATCGTTTTCGGGATTCTGTGTTGCTCGCGCCATATACTCTGTCTGCTGACCGTCAACGTCAAGAATGTAAGTGAAAAATACGGGATAGTTTTCACCAATCGGTGTTGGATAAAGGAATGCGTCCGTATTCTTTTCCCAGTCATCCCTCATAATTACACGGTTAATCTGCCACCTGATAGTCTTTGAGCCTTCAATGCGGTAAAATGTGCCGGGAAGATTACAGGTACAGAAATGAGAAGCAAGGCAATCACTTGCGTATTCAACAAAATCCATATCCGTTTCAACGTCGCCAAGCACATATTTTGCGTGACCCTCAATAAAGGAATCAATGCCGAATGTTGCAGGGTTGACGGGCTCTTCGCCACAACCTGCAAAACAGCCGAGTGTCAGCATAAGAACAAGAACACAAATCACGATTTTTTTGATTTTCATAATAAATCTCACCTTTCTATCTTCTGAATTTTCTGTCAAGGCTACGATACTGCACAGCCTCGGAAATATGAACCACATCAATCTCTTCACAGCCATCAAGGTCTGCAATTGTACGCGCAACTTTCAGAACTTTGTCATACGCTCGGGCAGACATATTCATCTTGTCAAAAACGTTTCTTAAAAAGTTCTGCGCCGCGGGTGACATCACACAATACTTTCGCACTTCTGATGAACCCATACGTGCATTACAATGGACAGCAGTCCCCTCAAAACGTTTTTGCTGAATCTGTCTTGCGGCATTGACACGTTCACGGATCTGTGCGGAAGTTTCCGCCGCGGTTTTGTCCGTCAACTGTTCGTACTCAACGGGTGGAACTTCAATATGTATATCAATTCGGTCAAGAAGCGGACCTGATATTTTTGAAAGGTATTTATCAACCGAGTTACCCGGACACGTGCACGCCACTTTAGGATGACCTGAAAAGCCACACGGACAGGGATTCATCGCACAGACGAGCATTACGGAACACGGATAGGTAAGACGTCCTGCCGCTCTTGAAATTGAAATTACGCCATCCTCAAGCGGCTGACGCAGTGATTCAAGCGCAGAGCGCTGAAACTCGGGAAGTTCATCAAGGAACAACACGCCATTATGTGCAAGGGAAATTTCACCCGGTTTGGGCATTGCACCGCCACCTGTAAGACCAACGGCTGAAACCGTGTGATGCGGTGAGCGGAACGGTCTGTGCTTTACTATCGGCACTCCTGCAGGAAGAATACCTGCGACGGAATGGATATTTGTTGTTTCAATCGACTCCTCAAAAGTCATTTCGGGCATTATTGACGGAAGTCTTTTTGCAAGCATACTTTTACCTGAGCCGGGAGGGCCGACAAGAATTATGTTGTGACCGCCTGCTGCGGCAATTTCCATTGCCCGCTTTGCTTCATACTGACCCTTTACGTCTGCAAAATCGGGAAGTTCTACGCGTTCTTCAACTTCAAAATCAGCACTTTTTACTTTTTCAAGTGTCTGCTCACCTGTAAGATGGGAAAGCAAATCTTTTATATGGTCAACCGCATAAACATCAATGCCACTCATTACACTGCCTTCTGCGGCATTGTCACGGGGAATGTAAATCTCACTGACGCCAAGACTCCTTGCCATAATAATCATCGGCAAAACGCCACTGACTTTGCGAATTTTACCGTCAAGAGAAAGTTCTCCTATAAAGGCTTTTCCGTTAAGGTCAGCCGAAAGTTGCCTTGTTGCGCAAAGAAGTGCAACACAAATCGGCAAATCGTAAACTGTGCCCATCTTTTTACGCTCAGCGGGAGCAAGGTTTACTGTAATTCTGCTGACAGGAAAGTCAAAACCGCTGTTTTTAAGCGCGGCACGCACACGCTCCTTTGCTTCATCAACCGCAGTATCGGGCAGACCGACAATATCAAAACGGGGCAATCCCATTGACACGTCAGTTTCAACCTCAACCAGAAATGCATCCAGTCCAAACAAAGTCGGATC
>JAZQTF010000156.1:0-1705 GCA_045630445.1 Acutalibacteraceae bacterium | reverse complement strand
CTTGTTACACATACACAAGCAAGTTCCCCTGACAAACGCGCATAGGCCTCCGCCGCAATGGCGCAGGCCTGTTCGTGATGGTTGTATGTACATTTAAGATGCGGACAATGACCCAAACTGTCATTCATATGCATTGCACCGCCACCGGTAACGGTAAACACATCTCTGATTCCGTTACGGTAAAGAAAATCTGCTATATAATCAGACACCTTAATCTTCATTGTTTACACTGCCTTCTTTAATTGTTTCTTCCTCAAAATTTATACGTTTCTCTTCTACTACAAGCGGTCTGTTCATCACCCTTGTGTTTATGTTCATTACATACTCTCCAAGCAATCCGATAAAGAAAAGTTGCAGAGAGCCAAAAAGAAAAATGCCAAGAATGATGAGCGCTGTTGTAAACACAAAAGTGTTCCACATAGCAAGTTTAATAATAAAGCATACAATAAACGCAAGTACAGTGAGTGCAGAAAGAGCCGCACCAATAACTGTTGCAGCACGCATACCTGTTTTTGTGTAAGAAGTAAAACTCAACATTGCGGCATCATAAAGACTTGCCCAGTTGTTGCTTGTTTTACCTGCACGTCTTTGCGGCTGCTCATAAGAAAGTTCCTTGCGTCTGAAACCAAGTTCAGCAACAAGACCTCTTATAAACGGAGTCGGATCATCAAGATCCTTGATAACGTTTATAAACGCTCTGTCATAAAGTCCGAATCCTGTAAAATGCTCAATCTGCTCAACCTTGCTCATTTTCTTTATGAGTTTGTAATAGCAGGTACGCAAAAATCGCATAACCTTATTTTCTTTGCTTGAAGTTTTGATTGCGCAAACGATTTTGTAACCGTTTTCCCACTCCTCAACAAACTTCGGCAACATATCAATCGGGTCCTGAAAATCAGCACACACAGGGATTACACAATCGCCTGTTGTCTGCATCATACCATACACGGGAGAATTGAACTGACCGAAATTCTTGGCATTGAAAATCGCCTTGATTTTCTTACTTTTGCTGCACAAAACTTCAAGTCTTTCCCTTGTTGAATCAGTTGAATCATTGTCGATAAACACGATCTCATAATCGTAAGCAGACAATTTTTCTTTGAACATCTTAACAAGTTCCTGCGCCAACGGAATGACATTCTCCTCCTCATTGAAACACGGAACTAAAACGCTTATTTTCTTCCTATCCATCAAAATTACACCTTCTGCGCCTGCACGCCTTCTTTAATTATCTTCGCAATATAAGTCAATTTTTCATCAGTCATTTTGGGATATACACCAACCCAGAATGAAGAATTCATAATACGGTCCGTAGTTGTAAGGTCACCAACAACGCGGTAGCCCTTGCCCTCCTTGCGCATCTGATCAAAACACGGATGCTTTGTAAGGTTGCCCGCAAAAAGTGCTCTTGTCTGAATACCGTGATTTTCAATGTATTCAACAAGTTTATTCTTGCAGATTCCGTCCTTACAGGTGATAAGGAATCCAAACCAACTCGGCTTTGAATTTTCAGTTGCTTCAGGGAGAATCAAATCATCCCGGGAATCATCAAGAAGTTCTCTGAGAAGTTCAAAATTGTGGCGACGTCTTTCTGCAAATCCTGCAATTTTATCAAGTTGAGCACATCCGATTGCGGCCTGCATATCAGTTGCTTTGAGATTATAACCAAACTGAGAATAAACATATTTGTGGTCATATCCAAGCG
>JAZQTF010000155.1:0-12416 GCA_045630445.1 Acutalibacteraceae bacterium | reverse complement strand
GAATTTTCTCATTTTTTTATATACTTTTCTGTATGCTGATGTCTGATTTAATTCATCAGGAATTGCAAGGAGTTTTGTGTAGCCGAATTGAGTGAGAAGTTTTTGTAACTCCGTGAATGGCAAAATTGAATCGTCAATCTGCTCAACATAGTGACTTATCTCGGAAATTTCGCGGATGAGGGGCAACAATTCCTTTTCCTTTTCGTTGCAGTTGTCACCGGGTAATTCTGATTTGACCTTGATGGAGTAGCAGATGCTTTGCAAAAAGGACCACGGATTGTCCCAGACCATCTGATTACAAGCATTGTATGAAATAACTTCCGCTTTGACATCATCAAAGGTTATTGTAAAAGCCGTTACTGTGTCATCAATCGGGTTTTCAAGTTCACCTGAAATGCAGAATTTGTCGCCTTTTTTTCCGAATTCAAAATTATGGCAATAATATCCGTCCTTGTTGTCGGGGATTCCGTCTGCGTTTTTAAGGGTTATAATCTGTCTGTAAGAATCCGTTTCGGAGGTAATAATCTGCGCGTCGTTGCTAACCTTATTAACCTGTGCCCAGAATTCGCAATTCAGCAGGCGGTCAAGTGCGTGTTTAACCCCTTCGTCAAACTCCGCAACACCTCTTTCAAAGCTTTCGTGCTTTTCTTTCTGGATTGATTCCTCAGACTCATAACATTTTTTTGCAATAATAAGTATCTCATCTATGCTCATTTTTTTGAAACTTTCAGGAAACCAATCACTGTATTGCTTAAAAACTTTTGCGTATTTGCGGGCTTTTCTTTTTGGTGCTTTGGTCGGGTCGCCATCATTGAAAAATTCTATGTGTCTGTATAATCCCGCAAACCGCGAAACAAGATTCTTGTCAAGCGTTGAAATATCTATCAAATTAACACAACCTTTCATTGCGGCTTGCTATATTTTATCATAACAAAATAGTTATTGCAATTGAAAATGTAACATTGCTTTTCAGCATTGTGTGTGGTAAAATGAGCTTAATTGAGAAAGGCATTGGTGATTTAATGAAAATAATAAAATTGCTTCCAGGCATAGCTTTATCGGTTGTTATCGCACTGGTTGCTGTGTGGGTGGAAAACCTTCTTCCGATTCACATTATAGGTGGAGCAGTTATTGCAATGTTTATCGGTATGGTAATCAATCGTTTTCTTGGCGGCTGTGAATTGATTTCTTCAGGCGTAAAGTTTACGTCAAAAAAGATTCTGAAGTTTGCAATCATATTGCTCGGTCTGTCACTGAATATAAACACAATTTTAAACGTCGGTAAAATGTCGCTTGTTGTGATGGTGTTTACTCTTGCAACTTGCTTTGGCGGCGGTTATTTTATCGGCAAAGCGCTGGGACTTAACTGGAAGTTGTCAAACCTCATTTCTGCGGGTACAGGTATTTGTGGCGGCTCGGCAATTGCCGCAATAGCACCCACAATTGATGCTGATGACAGTGACGTTGCTTATGCAATGTCGGCCACATTCCTTTTTGATATGGCAATGATTATTCTTTTTCCGATTATGGGTCGTGCAATCGGAATGGGCGATGAAGCGTTTGGCATCTGGGCAGGCACAGCCGTAAATGATACGTCATCCGTTGTTGCCACAGGCTATGCTTTTTCAGAGGCAGCGGGGGATTTTGCAACAATGGTCAAGCTGACGCGTACATTGTCAATTATCCCAACGGTTATTGTGTTTGCTCTTATTCAGCTGCGACTTAAACGTAAAGAAGCGTTGCTCAATAATAAAGACGGAGAAAGCATAAAAGCAAACTTCAGCATTGTAAAAATTTTTCCGTGGTTTATTCTTGGATTTCTTGCTTTGTCAATTGTTGCAAGCGTGTTTACAATTCCCGATGTGGTTGTTACGTCAACAAAGTCGGCGAGCAAATTCCTGATGGTCTGTGCGCTTGCTGCAATAGGACTCAACACTTCTTTCAAGGATATGAAAAAATCGGGAATTCGTCCTATGCTTCACGGCTTTATAATTTCAGCATTGGTAGTAATAGTTGCATTAGTTGTAGAATTCGCAATCGGCATTGTATAAAACAAAAAGCGAGGTGCTTCCACCTCGCTTTAATTTTATCCTTCAACAATCTTTTTGAATGCTCTTGCCCAGTCCTCCTGAGTAAAGCTGATAGCGTTTCTGACAATGTGAATACCCATATCCTTTGCGCGGCGCTCAATGCCGTTGCTCAGATATGCGTCAGTTGTCAGTATGAGGGCTTTGCGTGCGTAATTTCCGCCAAAGCGTGAAGCAACCGTGTGCAGTTTGTATAACTCCACTTCGCCGATAACTCCGTTTTTGCAGGAAATAAATATCGGTGTTATACCCCGTGTGAGCATCAGGTCAATTTCATTTCGTGTTTCCGTGACTGCTTCACCCGAGTTGTGAACAACACCGTCCCAGTCAATGTTGATGCTCATATAAAAATCATCAAAATACGGCGCATCATCTTTCGTTACTCTCCGTGCTTCGAACAGAGTCTTAAGTTCAAGCACATTTCCCGCTTTGCGTGTGCAGTAATGATAAAACGGGTCAGAGTAATCATAGCGCAGCATATTGCCAAAACTGCGGTTTCTTATCAATGCGTTGTTTTCAAGTTTTGTCAGCAGGTCAAAAACAAGATTTTCTTTTTCTTTATATCCCGCAATTTCTTGTGAAGCGCTGTCAAGCGGAATGTAAAATTCTGTGTCGGAAATGGTGCGGCTTTCAAATTCGTTCAGTGCGGAAATTGCTTTGTTCCAATGATTCGGGTCCTTGCCCGAAATTCTCCACAGATATTCAATATCATCAACGCTGTATGTTTCAAATTGCTGGTCGTTTGTAGGGTGAATTGTGCCACCGTACAAGGCAACAATCTCATCTGCGGTGAGGGTGATGTGTTCACCGACAAAGAGCCTTCCACCGTCAAGGTCAACGTCCTTGTCCTTGAATTGATTATATCCCTGCACGGAAACGCGGCTTTTCTGACTTTCTGTAAGATTGCCGAGCAGCGCACCAATTGCCATCATTACAGTTTCCTTGCCACCGTTTACGTCAATGATGCATTGAAGTTCGGTGTCGACAATTTCTGTCAGCACGTTTAATGTGTCAGTGTAGTCAGAAAGATTTACGTGACGCACAATGATTTCAGGGCAGATTCCTCTGTCGTTCATAATTTTTTTGTGTATTTCAAGGGGCTTTCTGATGTGGTTTTCATCACCGATAATGATGAGCCTGTCAGGGATAAAACGCAAGCAACCCAGTATATTTTTTATCGGACTTGGATCAAAACATTCAACCAACGTCATTTCGACAACCTCCCAGTTTATTTGCTATAAATATCATATCACTACTGCGGAATATTTGCAATATGCAAGGAGTGTTGAAGGAAATGTAATATTTTAATATATTTATCGTCTGTCTGAAAATCTTTTCAAGGATAATTGCTTATTGACTTGCAAAAAAAGAAATATATTGGTATATTAAAAAGGATGTTGTCCGATATGGTCGGACAACGCGGAAGAAAGGGGAGCGAGTTACGGTTATGAAGGACGGACTTGTTTTTGAAAACGGTGAATTGTTTTATTACCGTGATGGTATAAAGTGCCACGCAGGCGTCATTAAAGTTGATAATGATATTTATTATATCGGTAAGGGCGGCAAAGCGGTAAAGGGCGCCCACGTTGTTCATAGTGGAATGGCTAACGGAATTATAAATCACGGAACTTACAAATTCGGTGATGACTATAAATTGGTGGAAGGGTCATATATTGCACCCAAAAAACTCAAACATTCAAAGAGTAAGAAAAGGGCAACAAATTCAAACAAAAAATTTCTGATTGTTGCCTGCATTATTGTGATTGTTGTGTTGATTGTTGTTGCGTCATACAATGCTTTCAGCAAAGGCAAACAGTCACAGAATGGTGACACAACCTCCGCTGTTTCGGGTCAGGTAAGGATAACCCTGCCAACGTTTACGGAAGATGTTGTTCTTTGCTCAGGCCCTGCAAAACAGTTTTATGATGGCGAACTTTCTGCCGGTGAGGCTGCCGCAGGTGGTGAGCCTTACCGCCCGTTTGTTTTTGAATACACACTTGAGGGCGCGGATGCAAAACTGTATCTGAGTGAAAATGAGGATTATTCTGATGCGATGGAGTTTACGCTTCTTGCGTCACAGATTTCCGTTTCAATTGATAATCTCAAAGTTGCCACAACTTATTATTACAAAGTTGTTGTGGCTGATGACGTATATACCGGCAGTTTCAAAACCGCCAAAACAACCCGCTTTGTTTATATACCCGGTGTTTCCAATTCCCGTGACATCGGCGGCTACACAACACTTGATGGCAAAACCGTAAAGCAGGGTTACATTATCCGCGGCTCAGAGATTGACGGACTTGTTGTGCCGACGTATTTCCTTGATACAAACTCTATTGAATCCGTTATGAATGAGTTCGGATTTGTTTATGATTTTGACCTGCGTTATCGCACCGTCTTTGCAGGCACACAATACGTCAGCCGATTTGGCAGTAATGTAGGCCACGCATTCTATAATGCACCGTCTTATGGACTTATCTTCTCGTCAGAGTATGATGATGAGATGAAGCAAATTTTCTCCGACCTTGCAAATTCTGACAATTACCCGATGTATATGCATTGTTCTCACGGCGCTGACAGGACGGGTACAATAATTTTCTTGTTGCAGGGATTGCTCAATGTTTCAGAGAGTGATATGATTATCGATTATCGTTACACAGGATTTTCGGGCGATAAATCCTACACAACTTCCAACAAACTTGATATAATTATTGCGGGTCTTGCCGGTTATCAGGGTGACACTTTGCAGGAAAAGATAGAGGATTATCTTATAAATGGCATTGGTGTTACTCAGGTGGAGATTGACTCAATACGCAATATTTTATTAGAAGATTAAAAAAACGGGGTGTTCCGGTCAGTTTCGGAACACCCCAACAATTTTATTGTATCACAACTGAAATCAGATATCAACAAAAACTTTGCAAACCCTTGATATTTCTGTGTTCTGCATAATAAAACCGCAAATTGTTTGTTGACTTTGCGAATTGTAAAATGGTGAAAATAATGTTATATTAAAGACACAGAAAGGGAAAGGTGATACCGATGAACAAGTAAGGCGCCTACTCCAAAAACTCTGACAGGGTATAGGTCAAAAAATAAAATTAAATTTAAGGGAGCAGAATTTAAGAGAAAAAGACCTTGAACCCCGACAAAGAAATGGAGTTTAAAATATAGCCCTACATGATACGTATCCAAAAACATTAAAGGAATCCTGCCTTACAGGAAATAAAAGAAAACATAGTAAAGATGTCAGAGGAACGTAAGCAAAGAAAGGCAAATAAACTGTAGAAATGAGAGGTATAAAAATGATGTTAGATATCAAGAATGAACAAAAATAACCCTTGACCGAGGAAAACGTGTAAAGAAACGTTCGGTCAGGGGTTATTTTATTTTTGTTATTTTTTCACCCTAAGGGGTGTTTTTTTATGCCAGAAAATTAAATAAAAACAACCTGCAGAGATTTATGAACATCTCCGTCAGGTTATTTTTTTGTTTCAGTGAATTCGTGCCCGGTAATCAGGTAGTGTATGGATTTGTTAAAATATTTAGACAGCGCAACCAACATTTCAAGATCGGGGTTGCGTCTGCCGTTTTCATAATACGACAATGCTTCTCGTGAAATGTTGAGTGCCATAGCCACTTTTTGCTGATTGTATCCCTTTTTTTTGCGTATTTCACGCAGTCCTTTCATTTCCATAGCAAAATCCTTTCCGAAGAATTATTTTATAGGAAACTTCATTGACTTTATTGTAACAATATGGTACATTTATTTTGTAACAACTTGTTACAAAATAAATGCTTTTCTAGGAGGCAATGATATGAAAAATGTAAAAAGTTTTTTTTCGCTTGTAATAGCTGCTGTAATGCTGCTATCCATGTTGCCGGTGTTTTCGCTCACCGCAAGTGCTGCAAAGGGTACGGATTATACTAGCAATAGCACTATTGCAAGTAGAATTGATCAGGCACTTTCAAGTTATGCGCCGGGTTCTTATTATACTAAGAACGGAAAGGCTTGTAGCAGTTGCCACACTAATAACAGTTTTTCCTGTGTGGATAATCCTTCTGCGTGCAATTGTTTAAGAAAGCCGACAATTAATGGTAATAAGGTTGATTTAGGTGCGGTTCAGTGTCTTGGATATGCAAGATATTGGCAGGAGGTTTTGTTCGGATATAATGAATATTCTGATTCAAATAAGTTTACAAAATTGGGTGCGATAAGCGGGAGTATGACGGCAACTAAGGTCAAAGAATGGTTTGTTAGCAATAAGGATATGTTGCATCCCGGCACACATATCAGGTTGGAGGGTTCATCGTTTAATCATTCCATTGTTGTACTTGGCGTAGATTATGACGCTGGAACATTTACATATATTCAGTGTAATTGGTCAAATCAATCAACCAATGGATGTCTTGTAAGCAGTATTTTGACGGTGACATGGTCAAAATTTGTTAGCAATTTTTCATCATACAAATTAGTTTATGCTAACGTTTATAAAAATTATAGGTCTGAGTATCCCGATAATGCTTTGTCAAACAATACCCTCACAATAAACTACAATATTAATGGTGGAAGCATTTTGTCCGAAATTCTTTTGTATAACTATGAGGTTACAGAAGAGGCGGGCATCAATATGAGAGAAACCGCAGGCACAAGCGGAGAAAAGCTGACAGCATTGCCTGAGGGTACATCCTTTACCGTTAATTATGGTGACACAAAGCAGGCGGATGGCTACACGTGGGGAAAAACTACCTATAATGGATATACCGGTTGGGTAGTAATATCCGATTTCGTAGCCCTGTTAAGCACGGTAAGGAGCACTGATTTTTATGCTGAATCTTCTATTGTATATCGCAGTTCATCGTCCAGTATATTGAATGATGTAAATGAATATGGCGTTTATAATAGCACTGGTCTTTACAACAACGAGAGTTTTGATCTTTACAGAGAGGGTTATGATTTTGTTGGTTGGTCTTTTACACCTACCGGTGAGGAGATAATTGATGAGAATATGGGCTTTAAGCCCGAAGAGATCGTTCCTGAACTTGAAAACGGAAGTCTGACCGTGACTGTTTATGCAATATGGAAAAGAACAGCAAAGATAAACGTAACCTTTTCCTATGATGCAAATGGCGGAACAGGAAGTATGGCGGACGCTAACGGTGTTGAGGGGCAGAGTGTTACGCTGTCTGCAAACACCTATGTGAATGACGGATATGATTTCGTAGGTTGGCAGATACAGAGAACTGACGGTAAATGGTATATTGAGGAATATGGCTGGTATCCGATCGATCTGATTGATGAGAAAGGTTACATAATTACAACATACCAAGATAGCGCTGAAATATGCCTTGATGGTGATTTTGTTACGTTGGATTCAGACTTTACCTGCACTTTGTATGCCGTGTGGGAGGCTAAGCTGGAGCCTGAACCTGAATTTGAAATTAAATCAGTTTCTTATGAAATAGTAAATGACAAGGTGATATTTACTGTTGTAACAACTCCTGATTTTAACAGGGTTAAGGTAACAAATGTAGATAATCTTTCTTCATATATTGCTTATAGCAGTAATTATGTGGTAAATGCTGATGGCGATTATGTGTTTACACTTTCCGTGCCTGCGGTTGCTGGTACAACCCAGTATGCTTTTGATGGCAGAAAAACCGACACCAACAAATATGCAAAGGCTTATGCATGCATGGAGGTCGATGTTGAGGAAATCATCCCAACCATTATGAGTGTAACCCACACAATTTCAAATGGTAAAATTATCTTTACGGTTATCACAAAGGCAGGTAATTTCAGTAGAATCAAAGTTACAACTGCGAATGCTCTTAGTGGCAGTCTTGGTGTTGCAAGTTCGTATACAGTAAATGCTGATGGCAATTACGTGTGGACAATCAAGGCAGCCGAGCCGAGTGAGAATACAAACTATGCCTTTGATTTGAGAAATGGCGAAACAGGCAAATATCACAAAGAGTATTGTTATTATGAGGCTGAGGCTGCAACACCTGCAATCGTTGGCGTATCTCATATTGTTTCCGATGGAAAGATAATCTTCACGGTTATTACAAAGGCGGCGAATTACAGTAGAATTAAGGTTACAACAAGTAATTCTCTCAGTGGCAGTCTTGGTGTTGCAAGTTCGTATACAGTAAATGCTGATGGCAATTACGTGTGGACAATCAAGGCGGTTGAACCTAGCGAGAATACAACCTACGCTTTTGATTTGAGAAATGGCGAAACAGGTAAATATATCAAGGAGTATTTTTATTATGATGTAGAGGCAGCAACACCCTCTATCCTTGACGTATCTCATACTGTTTCCGGTGATAAGGTGATTTTTTCCGTTACAACCAAGGCGGGAAATTATGATAGAATCAAGGCAACCCTTGCGGATAATCTTGGCGGCAGTGTCGCAGTAGCTACAAGTTATATGGTTGATGCTGATGGAAATTATGTATGGACAGTCAAGGCTCCGATATATGATGCGCCCTATGCTTTTGATCTTAGAGTGGCTGGCGGCAGATATCAGAAGGACTATTTTATTTATAACATATAATATTTAAACAAAATTCTGCCCCTGCTTGATAAAAGCAGGGGCAGAATTTTATTGATTATTTAATTTTTGCAAGGTATTCTTCCGCGTGATGTGCCGCAACTGCGCCGTCAGCGGTTGCTGTCACAACCTGACGCAGTGCTTTTGTCCTGACGTCACCCGCTGCAAAAACTCCGTCAACACTTGTTTTTGTTGATTCGTCAGCAATGATGTATCCGTTTTCGTCAGTTGCAATTATGTTTTTGATAAACTGTGTTGCAGGCTTGCGGCCGATGCTGACAAAAATTCCGTCGCAGGTTATTTCGCTTTCAACCTCTGTTTTAAGGTTGCGTACTTTAGCTCCCGTTACTTTCCCGTCACTGATTATCTGTGAAACCGCACTGTCCCACACAAACTCAACGTTTTCCGCTTTCATAAGCGGCTCGTGATAAACCTTTGTTGCCCTGAGAGAATCTCTGCGATGCACAAGATAAACCTTCTTTGCAAGGCGTGAAAGATAGAGCGCATCCGCAACTGCGGAATTGCCGCCGCCAACAACAACCACAGTCTTGTCTTTGTAAAATCTGCCGTCGCAGTGCGCACAGTAGTGCACACCTCGGCCAACAAGTGTCTGCTCGTTTTCAATTCCAAGCTCTCTGGGATTTGCACCCGTTGCGATAATAACGGTTTTTCCGCTGAATTCACCGCTCAACGTGGTGACTTTTTTTATTTCTCCCGTCAGGTCAACCGCTGTTACTTCATCGTATTCAGTCTTTGTGCCAAAATGCTCAGCACCTTGTTGCATTTTCATTCCAAGTGTGAAGCCGTCAATTCCTTCTTCAAATCCGGGATAATTGTCAATGTCACCTGTGAGAGTCATCTGACCGCCGATTGAAATGCGTTCAATCACAATTGTGTCAAGTCCTGCACGTGATGCGTAAAGAGCGGCAGTGTAACCCGCAGGGCCACCGCCAATGATTATTACGTCGTAAATATGATTCATAATATCCCTCCTGTTTGGTGTTGATAAAAATGTCGAATGGATATATAATATAGTTGATTTTAACCCAAGGGGTGATGAAATGGCAAGAGCAATGTTTGAGCCGGTATATAAGGAGATATTTCCTTTCTGGTCTGAAATAACTGAAAATGACAAAGAGTTTATATGCACTAATTCCTATGCGTTGAGTTACCCGAAAGGTGCAACAATAACTGACGGCACTCAATGCGTTGGTGTTATATTTGTGCGTAAAGGTTGCCTGCGTGTCTATATGATGTCAGAGGATGGCAAGGATATCACGCTTTACCGCCTGCACGATGGCGATATGTGTATGCTTTCCGCGTCCTGTGTAATCCAGTCTGTGACCTTTGATGTGTTTGTTGACGCTGAGGAAAACACAGAGTGTTACGTAATCGATGGGGGATCATTTTCATTTATTGCTGATAATAATCCGCAGATAAAGATTTTCTCTCTTGAAAAAGCCGTCAGCCGTTTTTCCGATGTAATGTGGGTTATGCAGCAGATTCTCTTTATGAGTATGGACAAGCGTCTTGCAATCTTTCTGCTTGATGAGTCAAACCGCATAAATTCCGATACAATAGCATTAACCCACGAGCAGATTGCCCGATATATGGGGTCTGCCCGTGAGGTGGTTTCAAGAATGCTCAAATATTTTTCAAATGAAGGCGTTGTTGAAGTTTCACGTAAGGGTGTAAAAATCCTTGATAAAAAGTATCTTCAGCGTTTAGCCTTCTAACATTGCAAGAATCTGTGCCTTCGGTCTTGCACCGGAGGACTGATTGACAATCTTTCCGTCTTTGATGACAAAGAGAGCGGGGATGCTCATAACGCCGAACTTTTCAGCAAGTTCAGGCTCCTCGTCAACGTTAACTTTGCACACAAGGTACTGCGGATTTTCCTGTGCAATCTGGTCAATGATAGGCAAAACCATTTTACACGGTCCGCACCAATCAGCGTAGAAATCAAGGAGAACGGGTTTCTCACTGCTGTTGATAACTTCAAAATTGTTTTTATTTAATCTAAGTACTGACATATTACTACGTCCTTTCTTTTTAATATTGTATCTTTATTATAACCATCTTTTTATAGTATTTCTGTGACGAAGTCACAAAACTGCACCCAAATATGTGTTTGTCGAAAAATACTTGCATAATAAAATGAAACAATAAAAGAAAGTGTGTGCTTATAACGTATAATTCTATTGACTTTTGCGTGTAAAAATATATAATTTTAAGTAAGGAGTTTAAAATTTCCGAAATATAGAAATGGGGGATTCCAATGGCTTTTACAACAGTAAACAACAAGAAGATCCATTATGAAGTTTATGGCGAGAGTGGCGACTATCTCGTAATGGGCAACGGACTTATGATGATGGCAGTAAGCTGGCTTCACCTTGTTCAGACGCTGAAAAAATATTTCCGCGTTGTATGTATCGACTTGCACGATATGGGACAGTCCGAGAAAATGGATGAACAGTACAGTTCTGAAATTCAGTGTGAAGTAATCAAGGGTGTGCTTGATGAAATCGGTGCAGAAAAGGCTCACATCTGCGCTACTTCTTACGGCGGCACAGTTGCTCTTATGTTCGCACTTAAATATCCTGAAATGGTTGAAAAGATTGCAGTGTTCAACACATTGGCTTACTTTGATCCGCTTCTCAGCCACGTTTGCGAAATCTGGGAGCAGGCTGCTCTTACTTATGATTACGCAAAGTATTATGATTCTTTTGCTGCTCTTATTTATGCTCCGTGGTATCTTGAAAAGTATCACAAGTCAATCTGGGGATACAAGGAGAAGCTCAAGCCCCTCGTAACTCCCGAGTATTGCGAAGCATTTGTAAGACTTTCCAGAAGCCAGAGAGGTTATGACATCCGTGACAGACTCTGCGAAATCAAATGCCCCGTACTCGTTGTTGGCGCTGATGAGGACAGCCTCACACCTATGCGTCAGCAGAGATACCTTGCTGAAAGCATTCCGAATGCGGAATTCGTTCTCATTCCGGGCGCAGGTCACGGTGTAGTTTTTGAAAACCCGACAATGCTTCTCACACTCATTATCGGTTGGTTCCGTGAACTCAACGGCATTCAGGTTTTCACCGAATAGTTAAAAAATAAATTAAACGCCCAGAATTTATTTCAGGGCGTTTTGTTTTGCACCAAACAGAAAATGCACCGGTTTCCCGGTGGATTTTGCTTTTTAATAGAAATCGTTTGAGGGCAAAATCTGTTCTGCAATCTGTGCCATATCCGGCTTGCCCTCTGCCTGCATGAAATGAATCATATATCTTGCAGCGTTGATTCCGTTGCTGAACGGAACCTGGAATACGTAGATGTGTTCGGTGATGTTTGTGCTGCTGATAGCGTTTGTGATCTTGTAGCACTTGATGCCACCGTTGAGGGTGATTGTTGTAATTGTGCCTTCAATCTTAACGTTAAGAGTCTGCTCAAACAATTCCTTGGTCCATTCGGAAACGTACTCGTCCTTGATGTACGGAGCGCGATCAATTTTGATTGCGTTGTCATAGCCGTTGCTGTAATCTTCAGGAACGATCATTGCGGGCAGTGCTTTTACGGATTTCCAACCGGGAACACTCAACTGGAATCTGCCGTCAGCACTTGTGTATATGCCGTTTACCACAGTGTCTTTGTTGGAGGTTGTGCCGGTAGTAGTTGTGGTAGTGGGTTTTGTTGTGGTTGTTGTGGGTCTGGTTGTAGTGGTTGTGGTAGTGGGTTTAGTAGTTGTGGTTGTAGTTGTGGCAGCTGTTGTCTGCTC
>JAZQTF010000154.1:0-3651 GCA_045630445.1 Acutalibacteraceae bacterium | reverse complement strand
CAAAGCAGAGTTTATCGATGCTCTCCAGCCCGCACTCGGCTCAATGTCCGCACTCGGACTTCACCCGGCAGATCTGCCCGCAAAAGCAACTGAACTCAAGAACGCTATGAACGAGGCACTCAAGACTGATTGGGCTGAAACAAGGGGACTGAGCGTTGGAAAGATTACTCTTAACCCGATTACCCTCTCTGATGAGGATATGAAGGCAATCTCCGAGATGGAGGATTCCGCTTCCTATGGCTCAAATCCGTTTATGATGGCTGGCCGTATGACAACCGCAACAGCAAATGCGATGGAAATTGCGGCAGGCAACGAAAACGGAGCGATGATGGGCTTTATGGGAATGAATATGGCAGGCAACGCTATGGGCGGCGGCTTCAACGCAGCTCAGCAATTCTATGGTATGGGACAGCAGATGCAACAACAGCAGATGGCACAGCAGCAGGCAGCACCTGCGGCTGACGGTTGGAAATGCTCATGCGGTGCAACTGCAAGCGGCAAATTCTGCCAGAACTGTGGCGCAAAGAAGCCTGAGCCTCAGGCGGCAAACGGCTGGAAATGTTCATGCGGTGCAACAAACACAGGCAAATTCTGTATGGAGTGCGGTAATGCAAAACCTGCTGATGCAGAAGGCTGGACTTGCTCCTGCGGCGCAGTGAATAAAGGCAAATTCTGTATGAACTGTGGTGCAAAGAAACCCGCTGGTGCACCGCTTTACCGTTGTGATAAGTGCGGATGGGAACCTGCTGACCCGCATAACCCGCCCAAATTCTGTATGGAATGTGGCGACCCCTTCAACGATGACGATATTAAATAGTATCTTTTTATATTATTTCGTTCTGAAAGGAGCATAAAAATGGGATTATTTGATAAAAAACAATGTTCAGTCTGTGACGAAAAAATCGGACTTCTTGGCAACCGAAAATTAGAAGATGGCAATCTTTGTAAGCACTGTGCAAGAAAACTTTCACCTTGGTTTGATGAGCGTCGTCATTCAACAGTTGAGCAGATAAAGGCTCAGCTTGCATACAGAGAAGAAAACCAGAGAGAACTTGCATCTTTCTCTCCCAACACTGTGATTGGTGAGTATTACAAGATGCATGTTGAAATGCGTGATGGTAAGCCGTACCGCTTTGTAGTTTCCGCATCAAATAACTACAAGGAGGACAATGCGGATATCGTTAAATTCTCCCAGGTCAGATCATGCCGTACTGATATAAAAGAAAACCGTACTGAACTCAAATACACAAACAGTAAAAATGAGCGTGTAAGTTACAATCCTCCGCGATATGAGTATTCATACGATTTCTATATGATTATTGAGGTTGACTGTCCGTACTTCAATGATATGAGATTCAAACTCAATTCAAGAAATATCAATCTTGTAACAAATGAGCAGAGTTCAGGTTTCAGATTGTTCAACAGTATGAACTTTGACCCGATGCATTATCCCGAATACCGTGAGTTTAACTCAATGTGTGACAGCATTGTTGAACTTTGCAGTGGCAGATACGCTGCTACAGCCGGTACGATGAGCGGTATGCCTGCTTATTGGCCTGAAGTTGTGCCGTTGCTTGATGCGGTCCGCAATGCACCCACTCACGAAGCAATGATCAAGGCTTTCCAGGAATACACTCAGCGTACTATAAATTATCCCGATCTGGAATTGCTCAAACAGCACGGTGTGCAGGCTCTCCATGAGGGAGAGATGAGATTAACTGAGCAGTCAATATCCGGCAATAGGACTTCCGCCGGAGCGATGGGTAGTGTTGTCAATAATATGACACCTCCCGGAGTTGTGCAGAGTGCACCCCCGGCGGCTCAGACATGGACTTGTCCCTCCTGTGGCAGTGAAACATCCGGCAAATTCTGCAGAGAATGTGGCACAAAGAAGCCCGAAAACAGTGGTGGTTACAAGTGTGACAAATGCGGCTGGAAACCTGCGGCAGGTGTAACTCCTCCAAGATTCTGTCCTGAATGTGGCGATCCTTTTAATGAGGATGATATAGAATAGGGGGCAGCGTTATGGCAGAAAAATTTCCCCGTGATTACGATGGCTCACAGTATGGCATAGACCTTGAAAACACTGCAATTCAGAAAATGGCAGAGGCAGGTGCAACACACGCAATCCTTCAGGAAACCGTGTATTTCTGGCTCAAGGGAACAACAATGTTTTTCTCTGTGACTGATATGGCAGGCCGTACTTATGGCGATTTTGTTGAGCATATCGGATGTGACGCCCAGGAGTACAGATACGATTCCCGCGGAGGAAATCGCGTTTATACGTGGGCGGCAGCGGATAAACCCGTTGCAAAATTCAGCGCATATTTCCGCAGGAATGACAGCGGAGAGTGGACTATAAATGCTACGGGTTCATCGCAGATAAGTGTGCCCGATGAGTATATAGACCAGTTTAAAAAATAAACAAAAGGAGTTGATATTTTGTCAGTATTGCAGGATTACAAATGCCCTTGCTGTGATGGCGCGGTAGAGTTTGACAGTAGCGTACAGAAAATGAAATGTCCCTACTGTGACTCCGAGTTTGACGTTGCGGCAATGCAGGCAGAGCAGGACGAAATAGACAATTTTAAACAGCAGGAAATGAACTGGGACGTTCAGGCGGGCGGCCAGTGGCAGGAAGGTGAGCAGGAAGGACTGCGTGTTTATACCTGTGATTCCTGCGGCGGTGAGGTTGTTGCCGATGAAACAACAGGTGCAACAGAGTGTCCTTACTGTGGTAACCCCGTTGTAATGAAAGGCCACTTCTCAGGTGCACTCAAGCCCGATTACGTGATTCCTTTCAAACTTGATAAAAACGCTGCTATTGAAGCACTCAAAAAGCACTATATGGGCAAACGTCTTTTGCCCAAAGTGTTCAAGGATCAGAATCATATTGAAGAAGTCAAAGGCGTTTACGTTCCTTTCTGGCTCTTTGTTACCGACGCTGATGCAAACATAAGCTATGAAGGCACAAAGGTCAGAAGGTGGTGAACAAGCCTTTACAATTACACAGAAACAAGATACTATTCCGTAGTAAGAGCGGGTAGCATTGGTTTCAACAACGTTCCCGTTGACGGCTCAACAAAGATGGCAGATGACCTTATGGAGTCAATCGAGCCGTTCAATGTTGATGAAGCAGTTCCTTTCAACGGTGCATATCTTGCAGGTTATCTTGCCGACAAATATGACGTTGATGCACAGCAGAGTATTGAGCGTGCAAATGACCGAATCAAGAGAAGTACAGAAAACGAGTTTGCGGCAACTGCAAGAAGTGAGTACCTGTCTCTTATTCCCAAATACACAAACATTTCTCTTAACAACGGTGCAGCAAAATATGCTCTCTATCCCGTATGGCTTCTCAACACAACATGGAATGGTCAGAAGTTCACATTCGCAATGAATGGACAGACGGGCAAACTTGTTGGTGACTTGCCGATGGATAAGGGCGCGTACAGAAAATGGCTTTTCGGTCTTACGGCAGCAATTGGTGCCGTTGCATTCGGAATCAGTTATTTGCTGTGGTTACTGTAGGGAGGGTGCGTTATGAATAAAAGAATTTTATCTTTGATAATCGCATTGCTTCTTTGCGTAGCGATTGCAATTCCGACTTTTGCGGCAACAGCCGATCAGTACACAGTGTTTGTTGTTGAT
>JAZQTF010000153.1:0-1346 GCA_045630445.1 Acutalibacteraceae bacterium | reverse complement strand
AAGACCGCTTGGCCTCCGACTTCGTGTTTTATCCTTGAACGCGAAAAATGTTTACGCAGCCAGAGTTCATTGGCATAAGTTTTTGCAAAACTCTCATCGTCTATATAACCGAGTTGACGCATTTTTTCAACGGCAATTTCCGCGTTCTCCTTGTCAACCTTTCTCATCAGTTTGGTTTTGAGTTCCTTTTCCGAATGAGCACGCATTGAAAGAAGGTCAAGCGCACGGTTTTTGGCACGATAAGTTGCATAGTCGGACTTGATTTTTTCTACTTCATCCTCCGACAATTCACACCCGACGGACACGTTTGTCATAAAGAGGAACTCCTCATTAAGAGTAAAAGCATACTCTCCGTCAAGATGAATATGCTTTTTCTTTCCGCGACCGTCAGCAATCCCGGTAACCGTCATAGATTAGTCCTCATCGTCATCAATGATGATGTCAATCTTTGCGGCAGCCTGAGCCTTTGTCATAGGTTTCTGTGCAGGCGGTGTTGCCGCAGCAGCAACAGCGGCATTTATCTGCGCTCTTGCCTGAGTCATTTTTTCTTTATCTTCTTTTACTTTCCGGAAAATCTTTGCACTGATTTCATCGGCAAGTTCTCTGTTTGTTCGCATAAGTTCCTTGACGTTATCCCTGCCCTGCGCAAGACGATTCTCACCGTAATAATACCATGAGCCACCCTTGGAGATAATGCCGTATTTTACGCCGACATCGATGATTTCACCGTCTCTTGAAATACCCTTGCCATACATAATGTCAAACTCTGCCTCTTTGAACGGAGGAGCAACTTTATTTTTAACAATCTTTACTCTTGTCTTTGTACCGATGTTTTCACCGCCGACTTTGAGAAGTTCCACCTTCCTTACTTCCATACGGATTGAAGAATAGAATTTGAGTGCACGACCACCGGTTGTTGTTTCGGGGTTACCGTAAACAACACCGATTTTCTCACGAAGCTGGTTGATGAAAATGATTATACAGTTTGATCTTGAAACCGCACCTGCAAGTTTACGCAACGCCTGTGACATAAGTCTTGCATGGACACCGACGTGGGAGTCACCCATTTCACCCTCGATTTCTGCGCGGGGTACCAAAGCGGCAACAGAGTCAACAACGAGCAAATCAATAGCACCTGAGCGTACAAGTGCCTCTGCAATTTCAAGCGCCTGCTCACCGTTGTCGGGCTGAGAAACGAGCAAGGAGTCAACATCAACGCCAAGGTTTGCGGCGTACTCCGCATCAAGTGCGTGCTCCGCGTCAACAAACGCAACTTCACCGCCAGCCTTCTGCGCTTCTGCAACTGCGTGGAGAGCAAGAGTTGTTTTACCTGAAGATTCAGGACC
>JAZQTF010000152.1:0-5364 GCA_045630445.1 Acutalibacteraceae bacterium | reverse complement strand
CGCTTGGCCTCCGACTTTTAAGATTATCGCTAACATCAAGTATTGTTAACTTGCCGAAAGCATCGTTCTGAAGTCCGTTTTTCATTTTTTCAAAGCGAGCAACCTTATCGTTGTCAACAAATCCGATTGTTGAGCCGATACTCACACTTTCCGATTCAAGACCATGGACCACAATCAGTGACGTTTCATCATATTTTTCCTCAAAACGAAGAGCCTTGAATTCAGAATTTACAACGACAAACTTGCCGCAGGTGTAAAGGCAATAAGCTTCACTGCACGAATCCACCTCTATTGACACTTTGCTGAAAAGACGTCTTTTTACGTTGACATTGACAATATACGGAAGTGCCTTTTCTATTTCATTTTCAATGGTTTCCGTATCCATATAGAGAAGTCTGTCACCGACTTTAAGTCCTGACGCTTCCAGCACCTCATCATAAGAGTATCTGCCAAAGGTGCCTGTAATGGTGATTTCCTTTACGCGTATAAAAAGGCTTGCTACGAAAAGCGCCACAATAACAAACAGAATCATCAAAGTGCAAGCAATAATTCTTCTGCGGATTATGCGTCTTTTTTTATATTTTATTTTTTTCTCGGCAACTTTTCTACGGTATTCCTCCGAATCACGTCCGTTGTAATCCGAAAAATCGTAACCGCTATCGTACTGCCCCCGATTCATCAAATTCGCTCCTTTTTATTTTCGCTCCAAGAGAGGAAAGAGTTTTTTCAATTGCTTCATATCCTCTGTCAATATGCTCTATCTCTCCGATTTCTGTTATTCCGTCCGCAGACAATGCCGCAATTATCAGTGCCGCACCGCCACGCAAATCTTCCGCATCAACTTTTGTGCCATAAAGTTTCGGCACCCCGTTTACAAGCGCCATTTTGCCATCAACTTTTATATCCGCACCCATACGGCACAACTGTTCAACGTGACGATATCTGTTTTCAAAAATATTTTCAACAAACATACTCGCTCCGTCAGCGATGCTTGCCATTGCCATAAACAGTGCCTGGGAATCAGTCGGAAATCCCGGATGAGGCATTGTGTGAATTGCTTTCAATCTGCGCAATCTTTCAGGTGCTTCAATATAAATCTCATTGGTTTTTACTGTCAGTTTACAACCCATTTCTTCAAACGCGGGTAAAACAGACGTAAGATGATTCGGCTCAACATTTTGCAAAAGCAAGTTGCCGCCTGTCACCGCTGCCGCCGCCATATAGGTTGACGCGGCAATTCTGTCAGGGATTACTGTGTGCTCTGTGCCACGAAGGCTTTTTACGCCCTCAATCACAATTCTCTTTTCTCCCGCTCCGTAAACCTTTGCACCCATTGAATTGAGTAAATCCGCAAGGTCACAGATTTCAGGCTCACGCGCAGCATTTTCAATAACAGTATCACCGCACGCGGTAACTGCCGCCATCATAATGTTTTCGGTTGCACCTACGCTGGGAAATGAAAGACTTATTTTTTCACCATGCAAACCATCAGGGCAGACACATCGGAGCACATCGCCACTGCCGCCACACTGCATTCCGAGTTGTTTCAATGACTTAAGATGCAGGTCAATCGGTCTTGAGCCGATTTTGCATCCACCCGGTGCAGAGAGAGTTGCCCTGCCTCCCTTTGCAAGAATTCCACCAAGGAAAACGATTGATGAACGCATACAACGCATCAATTCATCAGGAATTTCACAACGGTTGAAACCACGCGGGTCAACGGTTATATCACTGCCGTTTCTTTCAACTTTGCAACCAAGGTGCCGAAGAATTTTAACCGCATAATCAATATCAGTAAGGTCGGGGCAATTATGTAACACTGTTGGCGAATCGCCAAGCACTGTTGCCGCAAGAATCGGCAACGCACTGTTTTTTGCGCCGTGCACTCTCACGGTGCCACTGACACGCGCCCCACCGTGTATAACAAATTTTTCCATATATCTTTTTCTCCCTTTCGCATCACGAGCAGGTTGTTGGTCCGTTTCATACTATGCCGAAAGGTTCTTTCTTGTGATTTAATCCGCCTTGTTGACGCAACCCCATTACTTGTTATTAGCAAAATACATTACGATTTCACCAATTCTTTCGGTTGAATTATTGATTGCCATATTTCTGGCATTCTTTCCAATTTCTTTAAGGTTATCTTTATCACTCAGAAGTTTGTCAACTGCGTTGAGCAAGGACTCACTGCTGAGGTCTTTTTCTTCAATAAGCATTGCAGCACCACGATTCACCATCGCCATTGCATTGTGGTACTGATGATTTTCCGCAACATTGGGTGACGGAATAAGTATTGACGGTTTGCCAAGCGCCTGCAACTCGCTGAGTGTGCTTGCACCTGAGCGCGCAATCACAAGGTCGCACGCGGCGTAACACTCCGCCATATTGTTTATATATTCATAAAGACGCAGATTTTCCGCATTATTCGCAACACCACGTTCCGAAAGAGCGTCAGGCATATACTTTGCACCATATTTTCCCATAGCGTGAATATGATAATAAGGTTTATCGTCACTATGCGCTGCTATGAGTTCAACGATTGAGTCATTGATTTTCTTTGCACCAAGGCTGCCGCCAACGGACAAGATGACCGGTCTGTTATCAAAGCCGAATTTTGCCCTTGCCGTTTCGCGATCCACCTTGAAAAGTTCTCCCCTTACGGGCAGACCTGTGACAACGGGATCATTTTTGAACTTCATATATTTTTTTGCATCTTCAACCGTGAGCAACACGCGGTCAACCTTTGACGCGAGCATTTTGTTTGTGACTCCCGGAAATGCATTCTGTTCATGAATTACAGTTTTTACCCCGAGTTTTGCCGCAGTCCTGATTACAGGGCCGCTCACGTAACCACCAAATCCGATTGCAACATCGGGGTTGAAATCTTTGATTATTTTCTTTGCTTCTTTTGAAGAAGTGAGAATATTGTATGCAGTTTTCAAATTGAATTTTATATTTGAAAAACTGAAACCACGCTGAAATCCGCTGATTTTGATTGTCCTTAATTCAAATCCTGCCGCAGGTACAAGTTGCGCTTCCATACGGTCGCTTGTGCCTACGAAGATTATCTCGCTATCCGGATATTTATCCCTGATGTACTGGGCAACGGCAAGGGCGGGATTGATATGTCCTCCCGTTCCTCCGGCAGCAAATAAGAATTTCATCTTGAATCAACTCCACAACATGAAGAATTTTCTGAGTTTAGAACCTTTTAATTTATCATCCATTGCGTCACGGATATTTTCCGAACTTCTGCCACGCGATATGCTCAGCACAATTCCCATCTGCGCCATTATCATTACAAGCGAAGTACCGCCCGCACTGAAAAACGGAAGGCTGACGCCTGTGTTGGGGATTGTGTCAGTTACAACGGCGATATTGAGAGCCGCCTGGATACCGATCTGTGCAACAAGTCCGACTGCGGTCAACGTGCCGAATTTATCGGGTGATCTTGACGCGATCACGCACCCTCTCCACACGAGAGCCATAAACAAAAGGATTATCACACACGCACCGATAAAACCGAGTTCTTCACAAACGATTGCGAAAATAAAGTCATTCTGCGGTTCGGAAACGTAAAGATACTTTTGCTTTGAATCTCCGAGTCCTGTTCCGAACAATCCGCCTGAGCCGATTGCATAGAGTGACTGATTCGTCTGCCATCTGACACCAAGAGGATCGTAATCCTTATTGAGCCAACCCTGGAGACGATCTTTAATATACTCAATACCTTTGAAACCAAAAAGATAAATAGCGAGCGCTCCACCACCTACAAGGAAGAACAGAGCAAGCCATCTTTTTTTAATTCCGCCGATTATCATTATGATAATTCCGAGAGCCGCAATTACAAGAGTGCCTGAAAGATGGGGTTCAAGAATCATAAGAACGCACGTTACACCAAGCGCGGCAACAAATACCATAAACTTTCTGAATGTTTCTACTTCTTTGCCAAAACGTTCAACAAGGTAAGCAAAGAAGATTACTATTGCAAACTTTGCAATTTCTGACGGTTGGAAACTGAAACCGCCGATATAAATCCATCTGTTCCACTGACCATCATAAGCAGGCATAAGAAAAACGATGCCCAGCATTGCGAGGCTTGCAACGAAGATGAACGGTGCAAAAGGTTTCCATACACGATGGTTTATCCTTGAAAACACAAACATTACAACAAGTCCGATTGCAGCAAACAACAACTGATTTTTTATATAATGTAAACTTCCGCCATTGTGGTGAAATGCATAAGCATAACTTGCGGAAAAAAGCATTATAAGTCCGATTGTAAGGAGAGCAATAACAAGGACGAAAAACGGAATATCAAATCCGCCCTTAGCAAAAAGGAAGCCCCACTTACTTTTACTATTGCCCAGAAGTTCAATATCTTCTTTATCCATAAATTTCTCCCTTTCCACTTATATCCCTCCTGATTTTTAATATTTTGCGATTACATTACGTTGAAATATCCGCCGAAATAAAGTAACGCAGCAGCAACGAGACAACCAATCAGCGTTACAAGTGAGAATACGCCGACAATTTTGACTTCACTCCAACCCGACATCTCATAATGATGATGAATCGGGGACATTTTGAAAAGACGTTTACCGCCTGTTTTCTTGAAATAAGCAACCTGAATGATAACGGACATCGTTTCCACAATGTAGATGATACCAATCGGTAAAAGGATGAGCGGACAATCAATTGCATAAGCAAGAGCAACAACAAGACCGCCCATAAACATTGAGCCGGTGTCACCCATAAACGCTTTTGCAGGATGCCAGTTCCATACAAGGAAACCTGCACATCCGCCAACAAGGCACGCTGCAAGGGTGCTGACACCCATATACTGTTTGACGGACGCAAAAATGAGCAACGCAACTGACGCAACGAAAGTTACTGATGAACAAAGGCCATCAACACCGTCAGTAAGATTTACCGCATTTACTGTGCCGTAAACGATGAATATACCCACAACCCAGAACACTATTCCAAGTGGTGTATTGGCAAGGTCAAAACGGCCAAGGAAAGGAATAAACATTGAAGTTGCGCCGTTGCAGAAAAGAATCACAAGATAAACAACCACAACAAGCAACTGGCCAAGGCTCTTCTGTTTTGCGGTCAGGCCGAGATTTCTTTTCTTTGCAATCTTTGTAAAATCATCAAGAAAACCTACCACGCCAAGACCTACCGCAAGGAACAAACCTGCGAACACTTTTGCATTCTGCATTTTCATTGCCGCTGTGTTCACAAAGAAAAGTCCCGCATCGGTAAAATAATCGGTCACAATAGCAACAACAAGAGCAACAACTGTGCCAAGCGCAAACATCATTCCGCCCATTGTGGGTGTGCCCTGTTTATTCTTATGCC
>JAZQTF010000151.1:0-4189 GCA_045630445.1 Acutalibacteraceae bacterium | reverse complement strand
AGCGGCAGCAAACCTTGGCTTTGTTTACGTTGACACAGGCGCACTTTACAGCGCAATCGGGCTTTATATTATAGGCCGCGGTATCGGCACAAAGGATGCCGAAAAAATAGAGGCGGCACTTGGTGGAATCAAAATTTGTTGAAGGGTTATACTTTGCGGGTGAAGTAATGGATGATTCAGCATACACCGGTGGTTTCAATTTGCAAATAGCATTTTCGACACCTTATTTAGCCGGAAAATCATCAGCATATTTAAAAAGGAGAAGTTGATTATGATAAACATCGCTATCGACGGACCTGCAGGAGCAGGTAAAAGTACAATTGCAAAAGCAGCGGCAGCAAACCTTGGCTTTGTTTACGTTGACACAGGCGCACTTTACAGAGCAATCGGGCTTTATATTATAGGCCGCGGTATCGGCACAAAGGATGCCGAAAAAATAGAGGCGGCACTTGATGGAATCAATATCAAACTGAAGTTTGTTGACGGAGAGCAGAGAGTAATTCTCAATGATGTTGACGTTTCTCTCAAAATAAGAACTCCTGAAGTTTCAATGGCCGCTTCCGATGTTTCTGCAATTCCGTGTGTACGCTCATTTTTGTTTGAATTGCAGAGAAGTATAGCAAGGGAAAATAACTGCATTATGGACGGCAGAGATATCGGTACTGTTGTTTTGCCGAATGCGGATATCAAAATTTTCCTTACAGCACTTCCTGAAGAAAGAGCACGCCGCAGATACGATGAGTTCATAATGAAGGGCGTAGAAACAACTTTTGATGAAGTAATGAAGGATATTTCTCAGAGAGATTATAATGATGCAAACAGGCCGATTGCACCGCTTAAACCCGCAGAAAATGCAATCATTATTGATACAACCGGAAATGACCTTGAAAAGTCCGTAAACATCATTATCAACACAATAAGGGAAAGAATATAAAATATGGCTAAGGGTTTTGACTATTCAAAAATAAAATATTACAAGTTATATCCGGTAGCCGTAGCAATTGTAAGAGTCGTTGCAAGATTGTTTTTCCGCATTAAATATGTCGGCAAGGAAAACATTCCGACTTCTCAAGGGTATATTCTTGCAAGCAATCATATTTCGGGTTTAGATCCCGTTGTCAGTGCTATCGCAGTCAAAGACAGAATTTTCTATATGGGAAAAGCGGAGTTGTTTGACAACAGATTTATCGGATGGATTATGACACATTTACAAGGATTTCCTGTAAACAGAAGCAGGGGAGACTTGTCTGCCATTGAATACGCTATGAAGGTTGTCAATGAGAACAATGTTCTTGGAATTTATCCGGAAGGCACAAGGTCAAAGGATGGCAAACCATTACCGCCGAAAGCGGGCATTGCTCTTATCGCCAATAAAACCGGTGCAGATGTTTTGCCTGTAAGCGTTTATTGCAAAGGCAAGGTTCGTCCGTTCAAAAAGATTACTGTGCGTTTTGGTGAACTTATCAAGAACGAAGAACTTATCATTGAAAATGGTAAAGCAAGTGAACTCAAACGCGCAACCCATATTGTGATGGATAAAATCGTTGAGATGTGGGAGGAAGGACATTGCAAATAAAATTAGCTGAAACGGCAGGGTTTTGTTTTGGAGTAAACAGGGCTGTAGAGTTGGTTGAAAATTTGCTTGATGAAGGCAACAAGGTTTATACTCTTGGTCCGATTATCCATAATCCGCAATTTGTTGAAAGTCTTTCTGAAAGAGGGGCTGTTATCATTGATTCTCCGTGTGAAGCGGCAAATGATGGTATTATTGTGCTGCGTTCACATGGTGTGACCAAAAGCGTGAAAGAAGAAATTCAGAGGCTTTCTCTCAATTACGTTGATGCAACCTGTCCGTTTGTTGAAAAAATACATAAAATTGTGCGCGAAAATTCAAGTGAAGATAACGTTGTATTTATAGCAGGTGATGAGAATCATCCCGAAGTGCAGGGTATCCGCAGTTACGCAAAGGGTAAATCCTATGTTTTCAAGAACGCGGATGAACTTGTTTCCCTGTGTACAGATGAAGAAAAAACTGACGGAAAAGAAAAAATTTTTGTCGCGCAGACCACTTTTAATACAAATGAGTGGAAAAAATGCAAAAAAAATATCAATTTGATATATACAAATGCAAAAATATTTGATACAATATGTATTGCGACTGAAAAAAGACAAAAGGAAGCGATTGAACTTTCCAGGAATTCCGACATAATGATTGTCATTGGCGGAAGAAAAAGTTCAAACACTGCAAAGTTGCGCAGTGTGTGCGCGGAGAATTGTCCGTCGTATTTAATTGAAACGGCATCGGAACTTAAAGATATCGATTTTTCCGTGGCCGGATTAGTTGGTTTTACCGCAGGGGCATCAACCCCTGATGGAATAATTAAGGAGGTACTTAAAACTATGTCTGAAATTCAGAACGAAAAAACGGAGCTTGTGAACGAGGAATTGACCGACAAGTGCGAAAAAGTCACGGAGGAGGTCGCTTCGCAGAAGCCCGTTGCAGATGTAGCGGAAGAAGCTCCGACGAAGTCTTTTGACGAAATGACCTTTGAAGAGGCACTTGAGGCATCCCTCAAAAATATGTCCTCTGACCAGAAGGTCAAGGGCATCGTTGTGGGCGTAACACCCACAGAGGTACAGGTTGATATCGGCAGAAAGCAGGCTGGATTTGTTCCCTATGATGAGTTCACTGCTACACCGAACGTTAACCTCAAAGAGGCTGTTAAAATCGGCGATGAACTTGATCTTATCATCATGAGAACAAACGATCAGGAAGGCACAATGATGCTTTCCAAGCGTCGTTTCGATGCAATCAAGTGCTGGGACGATATCACAAAGGCCGTTGAGGAAAACACTGTATTCGAAGGCGTTGTTACAGACATCATCCGTGGTGGTGTACTTGTTGCAACAAACGACTGTGTAAAAGTATTCGTTCCTGCTTCTCTCGCAACAGCAAGCAGAAACGAAAATATCGAGGATCTTAAAGGTAAGAGCGTTAAGTTCAAGATCATCGAAGTAAACCGTCAGAGAAAGCGTGCAGTTGGTTCTATCAAAGCAACTCTTTCTGAGGAGCGTAAGAAGAACCGTGAACTCTTCTGGGCAAACATTCAGGAGGGACAGACCTTCACAGGTATGGTTAAATCTCTCACTGCTTACGGTGCGTTCGTTGACCTTGGTGGCGTTGACGGTATGATCCACGTGTCCGAACTTTCCTGGAACAGAATCAAGAATCCGTCCGAGGTTGTAAAAGTTGGCGAATACGTTGAGGTAACTGTTAAGGCTATTGACAGAGAGAAGAAGACAGTTTCTCTCGGCTACCGTAAAGATGCTGACAACCCGTGGGTTATCCTCAAGGATAAGTATCAGGTTGGCGACGTTGCAAAAGTTAAGATTGTTGGCATGACAGCATTCGGCGCTTTTGCAAATCTCATTGATGGCATTGATGGTCTTATTCACATTTCTCAGATCACAAACCGCAGAATCGACAAGCCGCAGGATGTTCTCTCTGTTGGTGACGTTGTTGAAGCAAAGATCACTGAGATTGATTATGACAGAAAGCGCGTAAGCCTTTCTATCAAAGCGCTTATCGAGCCTGAAGCAGCTGCTGAAGAAGCACCGGCTGAAGACGCTGAATAATTCAACGGATAACGCTTAAAATTAATTATGTTCTATAAAATCTTGGGCGGGTTATCCTATCCGTCCAAGATTTTGTAAATTTTACAAAGTTATTTAATTTGTCTTCAGGGAGGAATAATTATGAAAAAATCAGAAAATTTCAAAAAGTTTTTATATGAACTTTCTGATGTTTTTGCGGTTGCAATGCTGATTATTCTTATTGTTACTTCGTTCTTTATAAGGGTTATAAATGTCAGTGGTACTTCAATGGAGCCAACTCTCCACGAGGCTGACCGTCTTGTTTTGTCCTCTTTCTGCTATACTCCTGAAAGGGGAGATATTATCGTATCCTCCCAACCGAATTCAAAGGAGCGTTTGCTTATTAAACGCATTATCGCTGTAGAAGGTGATGTTATTGACATTGACTGGAACACGGGTTATATCACCATTAACGGCGAAATTATTCAGGAAGATTTTGTTAGTGAAACTTATTTTAACACTTTCTGTGACCATAAAGGCGATTTTCCAATGACTATTCCTGACGGTTATTCTTTTGTAATGGGTGATAATCGTC
>JAZQTF010000150.1:0-22047 GCA_045630445.1 Acutalibacteraceae bacterium | reverse complement strand
ACTCCGCCTGTGTGCTTAACGTAGTCACCGTCGAATTCAAAAACAACAATACCATCAGCGTCATAAACACGGAAAATATCGTCACCTGCGTGCATAGGATTCTGATCCTTTGTAACGTACTCATATGTGTAGCCAAGAGTTGTTACAACCTCAGCAACGATATCAACAACGGCCTCAACTGTGATTACATCGTATTCATGGGCACTGGATCCCTTATCGCCACCTGCTGCCTCGATGATAGCTTTTGCTTCATCAAACTTTGCAAGGAGATAATCACACTGATCAGATGTAAAGTTAAAATTGTCAATCTGGTTTACAACAAGATTTACAATATGCTGATAATTGCTAAGAATTGAGTCATTTTTAACCTTGTTAATCAAGTCCGCTCTTGTTGCTGCGGAAGCAGGACCAACGAAGATTACCATCATAAGCACAACTGCCAAAACGGCTGCAAAAAACTTTTTCATTCTCATCATCCATTTCTGTATTTTAGTTTTGCTGTCTGTACAAGACATATAATTCCGCATATAGTATATACTCATTTTATACAAAAGTCAATACCCAATATAATGTGCAAAATAAACATATATTTGTTATATTATATTGTCCTAATTCTTGCACATCTCCTTAAACTCAGCTTCACTGATTACTTTCACGCCAAGTTTATTTGCCTTGTCAAGTTTACTGCCCGCGCTTTCTCCCGCAAGGACGACGGAAGTATTTTTTGAAACACTTGATGAAACCTTACCTCCAAAGGATGTAATAATCTTACTCGCCTCATCCCTTGTAAACTCAGACAATGTACCTGTAAGTACAAACGTCATACCTTGGAATCTTGTGTCAAGGACTTTGTCAGTATTTTCCATTAACACTCCAAGATCCGCAAGTTCCTGAACAAGTTGTTTCGTTGAATCAAATGCAAAATATTCAGCAACGTTTTCAGCCATCACACTACCAAAACCGTCAATGCTGCTTATGTCTTCCTTAGTCGCATTCATCAGTGCTGCCATTGTGCCAAATTTTGCTGACAATAATTCAGACGCTTTCTGACCGATGTTACGAATTCCAAGCGCATAAATAAGTCTTGACAATCCTCTTGTTTTAGACTCCTCTATTGCCTTGACAAGATTTTCACCTGACTTTTCTCCAAGCCCCTCAAAAGAAGCAATATCAGAAATTCTGAGTTTATAGATATCTGCAACGTTATGAATCAATCCGCCGTTTCTGAGAAGTTCAATAAGTGCAGAGCCAAGCCCCTCAATATCCATAGCATCCCTTGAACAGAAATGGATAAGATTACGGACAAGTTGTGCCTCACAATCAGGGTTAACACATCTCAACGCAACCTCTCCGTCCTCATTGACAGCCGGCTGACCGCAAGAAGGACAAAACCTTGACATTTCATAGGGCAAAGATCCCTCACAATGCTCTTTTACTTCAACAACCTCAGGGATAATGTCACCCGCTTTGCGAATGATTATTGTGTCGCCGATACGAATATCTTTCTTTGTGATATACGCCTGATTGTTAAGAGTTGCCTTGCTGACTGTTGAACCCGCAAGAAGCACAGGTTCAAAAATAGCGAGAGGAGTAAGCACACCTGTTCTGCCAACCTGAACAACAATATCGATAAGTTTTGTTTCTTTAAGTTCCGGCGGGTACTTGTATGCAACCGCCCATTTGGGGAATTTTGAAGTGCTGCCAAGCAATTCTCTGTGAGCATAGGAATCAACCTTGACTACTGCACCATCAATGTCAAACGGCAAATCCTTACGTCTTCTGCCGATTTCATTGATTGCTTCAAGCACCTGGTCAATATGTTTTGCTTCAAAATAGAACGGAACTGTTTTGAAACCGAGTTCTTTCATAATTTCAAGGGACTGTGCGTGAGAATTTATATCAAGTCCAGCCTGACGCTGAACATTGAACACAAATATATCAAGTTCTCTCTGTGCAGTAATTTCACTGTTCTTTTGTCTGAGTGAACCTGCCGCAGCGTTTCTGGGATTTTTGAAAGGCTTATCCTGATTTTTTATAATCTCATAAAAAACCTCACGAGGCATATACACCTCACCTCTTACTTCAATCAGACGCTGGTTGGATGCAAGTTTGTGCGGAATGGATTTGATAGTCCTGAGATTTTGTGTAACGTTTTCTCCAACCTTACCGTCGCCTCTTGTTGAACCTCTGACAAAAACACCGTTTTCATATTCAAGAGAAACCGACAAACCGTCAATTTTAGGCTCAACAATATAAACTGCATCGGGCACAGTTTCCTTAACACGCCTATCAAAATCACGTATCTCCTGCTCACTGAAAGCGTCCTGCAAACTTTCCATCGGAACTTTATGCTCAACGGGTTCAAACTGCTTATCCGCTTTTCCACCAACTCTTTTTGTCGGTGAATTTTCATCTGCAAGAGACGGAAAAGCACTTTCAAGATCTTCAAGTTCGCGAAGAAGAGCATCGTATTCATAGTCCTCAATCTCCGGCAAATCTTCAAAATAATAACGCTGATTATGATAATTTATAGTTTCGGTCAATTCTTTTATTCTCTTCTTTGCAACTTCAAAATCCATGGCAATAAACCTCCAAATTTTAATCCTGACTATTTTATCACACTTTGCATAAATTATCAACAGAAAAACATAAAAACCCGACCATTCAAGATCGGGTTTTTCAGGTTACAGTATTATGCAGATCAGGCCACTGCATCCCTCGTTGATTATTTTTTCAATTGTTTCCTGCAAACGCATTCTTGCATCACCCGGCATACGCGCAAGTTTATTGTGTAATCCTTCATTTACCAACGAATGCAAAGATTTTCCAAAGATATTGGACTGCCAGATATCTGTCGGATTTTCCTCAAACTCTTTGAGAAGATACAATATAAGATCCTCTGACTGCGATTCTGTGCCGACAAGCGGTGCAACCTCCGTCACAATATCCGCACGCATCATATGTATTGACGGTGCAGACGCACGCAACCGCACACCATATTTTCCACCCTGACGCATAATTTCAGGCTCTTCAAGAGTCAACTCCTCTATCGTCGGCATAACTATTCCATAACCGGTTGCTTCAACCTCATCAAGAGCATATTTTATTCTGTCATATTGCTTCTTGATTTCAGAAAGTTCAAGCATATTTTCCAGCAATTCCTGCTCATCAGATATTTCAAGCCCTGTTGTTTCACCCAGAATTTTATAAAACAACTCTGTTTTCATTCCAATGTTAACTCTCGCACTGCCTGCTCCCAGGTCAACGCAGGAAACATCAGACGATTCAACATACTCGCACCTGCAAAGTTCACGTGCAAACCTTGAAATTCCCCTGATATTACCAACGCTCTTTGCTCCGGATTGTATATTGCTATAAACCGCATTACGAAGCCAATGATGTTTAGGCAACATGCTCATCCATTTTGGCATATCAATCGAAATTTCTTTTACAGGAAACTCAAAAAGAACCTGTGAAATAATATCCCGAATCATATCCTCTTCAATCTCTGCGCAGTTGACAGGAATAACGGGAACATTATATTTTTCTGTCAATTGTGCAGCAAGACTCATTGCGCTGCCCGACTCAGGATAAGTACAGTTGAGAAGCACAACAAACGGTTTCTTTATCTCACGCAATTCACTGATAACACGCTCTTCCGCCTGCTCATACTCCTGCCTTGGAATATCACTGATGCTACCGTCAGTCGTGATAACAAGACCAATTGTTGAATGTTCAGTTATAACCTTTTTTGTGCCAATCTCTGCCGCCATATTGAATGGTATTTCCTCATCATGCCACGGAGTCATCACCATACGTGGCATATCATCCTCTATATACCCCAAAGAACTTGGAACAATATACCCCACGCAATCAATCATCCTCACACGAAGACTTGCGTTTCCCTCAAGATTGACTTCAACCGCAGTTTCGGGTATAAACTTCGGCTCAGTTGTCATAATCGTCCTGCCTGCTGCAGATTGTGGCAATTCATCCATCGCACGCTCTTTTTTGTAATTACCGATTATATTCGGAATCACGAGCGTATCCATAAATCTTTTAATAAACGTTGACTTTCCCGTACGCACCGGCCCGACCACACCGATATAAATATCTCCTCCTGTACGCGCTGCAATATCCTGATATATGCTTGTATTTGCCATTTGTCTTTCCTCCGCTTACATATTCATTTTGTATATTCCTATGTCATACAAGAATCATTTATTACAAAGCCCATATGGTTTTTTAATTCTTTTGCGCAAAATTATTGTAATATTTTGACGAAATCGGAGTAATTTGTATTGACTATTTTTGTTTTATATGTTAAATTTACATAGGTTACGTTCAAAATAGAGTTATCAGAGGACGGTCGTTTTATGGATATTAACAAAATACTTGAAGCAGCTAATAAAGAAAAGGCATCCGACATTCATATCACAGTCGGCCTTCCGCCAAAAGCGAGAATTGCAGGCAAACTTATTGACCTTGATTTCCCGACAATCACACCCGAAAAAGCCGAGCAACTCACAAAGCAGGTGCTCAACGATGTATGGCTCGAGAAACTTGCAAGAAACGGTGAAGTTGACCTTTCCTATAATTCAGGGACTTTAAGATATCGTGTCAGCGTATATATCAGAATGGGGTACTACACAATGGCAATGCGTGCCGTTAATGCTGAAATCCCCAATCCTTTTGATATCGGCATTCCAGACACAATCATCAATCTTTATAAAAAGCAGAGAGGTCTTATCCTTGTCACCGGTCCGACAGGCAGCGGCAAGACAACCACTATTGCAACACTTATTGATGCAATCAACAGAAACCGCTCTGCCCACATCATCACAATGGAGGAGCCGATTGAGTTTCTCCACACACATCACAAGTCAATGATCAACCAGAGAGAAATCGGCCAGGATACAAAAAGTTATGCATCCGCTCTCAAAGCCGCGCTCAGAGAAGACCCCGACGTTATCTTTATCGGAGAAATGCGTGACCTTGAAACAATCAGCACCGCTATCACCGCCGCTGAAACAGGCCACCTTGTATTATCAACACTTCACACAATGGGTGTTGCAAACGCAGTTGACCGTATCATTGACGTATTCCCCGCATATCAGCAGCAGCAAATCAGAGCACAGCTTGCAAGTGTATTGGAAGCAGTTATCTATCAGCAACTTGTCCCCTCTCTTACATGGAAGAGCAGAGTCCCCGCGTTTGAGATTATGACCAAAAACTATGCTGTCAGAAACCTTATCCGTGAAGGTAAGACTCATATGCTTGACGCTATGATTCAGAATGGACGTAAGGACGGTATGATTCTTATGGACGACTACCTTAAAAAGTTGTCTATGGAAGGTAAAATTTCCAAACATACTGAAGAAACATATGCATTCAATTCATCAAGAAGAATTATGTATTAAAACAATCGAGACATCTTCTCAGGAAGATGTCTTTTTTATTTTTAATTTCAAAAAACATTTGCATACAAATCATATATATGGTATATTTATAGTTAAATGTTTTTTGTAAAAACACAACACATATTGTCATAATCACGAAAGGATAACATTATGAATAAAAGACTTCTCTCCACGTTTCTTATTTTACTCATTATATTAACCTCTCTGCCCATATCAAACGCTTCCGCTGCAACTGATTTTTACTTTGCAGGAAGCGACCATTCAAGCAACGCATCAATCGCGTCAACGCTTGACTACGTTGTATCAGTATATGTCCCGGGACAGCATTACTTCGTCAGCGATGGTGGCAACAATATCAACGGCAACAAAAACAAGCCTTGCACTGCTTACGGAAATGGTTGCGGTTATTTCGGGCTTGCGTGGCAATGCCTTGGTTACGTGCGTTGGGTACAATATCAACTCTTTGGCTTCCACGAAATGTCAAGCACTGCGTTTGTTGAATTATCCGGTTACAATAACGCAACCGCTTCAACTTGCAAAAACTGGTTCCAGACAAACAAAAACAAATTGCATCCCGGTGCACACATCAGGTTTGCTAACCATTCAATCCTTTACCTTTCACAGGACAGTAATGGTGTAACTTTCCTGCACTGTAACTGGGGCAGGACCTGTATGGTAAAATATGCAACACTCAGTTGGAGTGATTTTGCAAGTCTTTTCGGCTCTGTTTACTATTGCAATTACTACAAAGATTATTACAGTGCATTCCCCGAAGACGGCAGTGCAGTTTCAAAAGCACCCGGTCTTTACAAAACGGTTGTGCCAAATTCAACATTGAATTTCCGTTCCGAGCCGACAACATCTTCAATTGTTCTGGCATCAATCCCTGACAACACCCAACTCACAGTAACAAAAATTCAGGGAAGTTGGGGTTATACAACCTACAACAATATTTCAGGCTGGATTTCCCTTGACTTTGCAGAACTTGTTGAACCATTCACTTATACAGTAGAATACAACACAAGCGCTGATATCTCCCCCGTTGAAATAAATTTCGGCTCCACAATTTCCGTCAGCGACAACACAGAATCAAACGATGGTTACTCATTTGCAGGATGGACTGTCCAGAGAAAATCTGACGGAAAATGGTTTACTGACAACGGTTGGTTCACAGAAGATGAAATTGAAAAAAACAGTTATAGCAAAACCCTTTTCACAAGCGGAACAAGAATTTTGTTCAAAGAAACGTGGATTGACGATGTAACAAAAGAAGAAACTTTCACATTTGAACCACAATGGACAAAAATCGAACTTGGCAAATACAAGGTAAACACTCCCAACTCCGCATTGAACTTACGTTCAGAGCCAACAACCTCCTCCATTGTCCTCAATTCAATCCCCGATAAGACAGAACTTGATATAACAGAAATCAATGGCAAATGGGGCAAGACTTCATACCTTGGTGCTGCAGGTTGGATACACCTTGATTACGTTGAATTTATAGCACCTTTTGAAAAGACTATAACATCGCTCACTGTAAACACGATGCCCATAAAAACGGAGTATTTTATCGGTGAATCCCTTGATGTTACAGGACTTACCCTTACTGCAAAATATAACGACGGTACTTCAGAAACAATAACAGACTTCTCCTATTCTGAAATTACTTTCACAACAACAGGAGCAACCAGAGTCACAGTATCCTATGACACGTTTAACGTTTCATTTAACGTGAATGTTTCTGTAAAAATTGTCACAGAATATGAAAAACTTTTCAAATCAATTACTTCCGAGTCAGTTGACGGCAACATTATTTTCACGGTTACAACACCCGCCACAACAATAAACCGGGTCAAAGTTGCTCTGGCAGATGACAAATCAGGCTACATCAAATACTCATCAACTTATGAAATTGACACAAACGGCGACTATGTGTGGACAATTAAAATTCCTGCTCCGTCAGAAACCACACAATACGCATTTGACGCAAGAAGCACCATAAGCGGAAAATACCTTAAGGACTACCACTATCAAACGATTACAGTAGAAAAGCAACAGCTTATCAAGTCCGTTTCCGAATTGACATCAAATGGTAAAACTGTCTTTACAGTTGTAACCGAATCGGGTAATTACAGCCGTTTACGTGTTGGTCTTTCCGAATCACTCACAGATAACCTTGCAGTAACGCCTTCATACACAATCAACGAAGATGGTGATTTTGTATGGACATTATCAATCAAAGCGCAGGAAGAAGGCACAACGGTATATTTTGACCTTCGTGACGCCGAAACAAACAAATACATCAAAGAATACTATCAATACACAACCGCTGTAAAAGAAGCAGTAATCAAATCTGTCAAAGCCACAAAAAGTGACAACAAACTTGTCTTCACAGTTGTCACCGCATCCGGCAATTACAGCAGACTCCGCGTAGGTCCGCAGAAGTCAACCGCAAACAATCTTGCTATCAGCACGAAGTACACTGTAAACGAATCAGGCGATTTTGTGTGGACAATTTCCACAGACATACCAGCCGAAAACACAACATTGTATTTTGATTTACGTGATGCTGAAACAAACAAATACATTGAAAACCATTACGTTTACAACGTTGATGTTTCTCAATTCAGCGAAAATATAATCAAATCAGTACAAGCAACACAAAACGGGGACAAAACTGTGTTTACAGTTGTTACTGAAGCAGGTAATTACAGCAGATTGCGTGTTGGCACACAGAAAACAACCGCAAACAATCTTGCAGTAAGCACAAAATATACAGTAAACGAATCAGGCAACTATGTATGGGCAATTTCAATCACAACTCCTGCAGATGCCACAACTTTATATTTTGACCTTCGTGATGCTGAAACAAGCAAATACATCAACCAGCATTATATTTATAATTTCAACGCATAATACGAAAAGAGGTAGCGTTAAGTGAATTTATCACTCGTTTTAAATCAGATGATAATCCTGCTGATTCTTATGATTATCGGGTTTGTTGCACACAAAGTCGGAATTCTCAACCCGACAAGTAACAAATCAATTTCAAAACTGATTATCAACATCACCTGCCCTGCATTGATATTCCATTCAATTTTCACGGGTGGCAGAATCAGCAACAAAAGCATTCTTATAACAGTATTTATCGTTGCTTTTGCATTCTTCATTTTTATGTTTGTTTTCTCAAAAATAATCGTAAATGTGTTCAGAGTAAAAAGCAATCTCAAACGCTCTTATGAATGTATAATGGCATTCGGCAACATCTCATTTATGGGCATACCTGTTTTAAGAGCAGTATTTCCTGAGCAACAGTCAACTGCAATTCTGTTCCAGGCAATATTCCTTATCTTCTACCATCTTTTTATTTTCACTTACGGCATCTGGTTGCTTGGCAGTGAAAACGGAAAGAAAGTAAAAGTCTCATTGAAAAGTTTCTTCAATATGGGCACAATATCAGCAATAGTTGCAGTTATACTTTACTTCTTTGACCTGAATCCACCCGTGCTTGTGGTCAACTCACTTGATATGCTTGGCGGTGTTACCACTCCCCTTGCGATGATTCTCATCGGTTCAAACCTTGCATCTTATTCCGCGTTGAAAATATTGAAAACACCACGTTTGTATTTATTCTCATTCATCAAACTCATCGTCATCCCGCTCATTGTATGGGGCGTCACAAAGTTTGTTATTGATGACGCACTGCTTCGCGGAGTAGTTGTTATTATGGCGTCAATGCCCGTTGGAAGCCTTACAATAATGTTGTCAAACGAATATGGTGGCAATGGCGAATTCATCTCACAAGGGCTGTTTTTATCAACCGTATTATCTGTTATCACAATTCCGTTTATATCGTATGTCCTATTCAATTTTTAACAAGGAGAGTTAAGTATGAAAATCGTAATGCTTGACGGTTACACAACAAACCCCGGTGACCTTAACTATGATATTTTCAAATCCTTTGGTGATTTCATTTACTATGACAGAACCGAAAAAACAAAATCAGGCGTACTTGAAAGAGCAAAAGATGCAGATATTATCATCACAAACAAGACTCCGATTACCGCCGATATAATAAACGAGCTGACCGCTTGCAAATACATCGGCCTTATGTCAACAGGTTTTGATGCCGTTGACGTAAAAACAGCAAGAAAAAAAGGCATCACCGTCTGCAACGTGCCGACATACACAACGGACGCAGTTGCACAGATGACTTTTGCACTCATCCTTGCACTCTATAACAGAGCGGAGCACCACAGCACACTTGTTCATAATGGTGCATGGTCTAACTGTCCTGACTTTTGTTTCTGGGACAGTCCCCTTTCCGAATTGAGAGGAAAGACAATCGGGCTTTTTGGTTTTGGCAAAATAGCAAAAGCAGTTGCTGATGTGGCGCTTGCTTTCAAAATGAAAGTAATTGCATACAGCAGAAGTCCGTTTGAGTATAACGGAGTTGAAAGCGTTGATTTTGAGACATTGCTCAGTGATTCTGACATTCTCAGCCTTCACGCGCCATTCAACGAGCAGACAAACCTGATTATAAATGCTCAAACGATTAACAAAATGAAAAACGGTGCATTGCTTATCAACACCGCAAGAGGAAAACTTGTTGATGACGAAGCACTGGCTCAGGCGCTAAAAGGCGGCAAACTCAGTGGTGCAGGCCTTGATGTGCTGACAGTTGAGCCGCCCGTTGACAATCCGTTATTCAACGTCAGAAACTGCATTATCACACCCCACATCTCATGGGCAGCAGTTGAAACAAGAGAAAGACTTGTCGGAATTGTTGCAAAAAACATTGAGTGTTTCCTCAATGGCACACCGCAAAACGAAGTGTTTTAAAAATAAACAGTCCCGGAATTTTCAACATTTCCGGGACTGTTTTTATTATTCACCGATATAAGTAAAGCGTTTATATACCACACCATCACGCTCAACTGTTTCATCCCACATTGATGCAGGACGCACCCACACACCGTTTTCACCATAAAGCGCTCTGTAAACAACCATATCTTCCAGGGTTTCCGAATTCTTTGCTATGAATAAAACCTCATACTCATTACCCTTGAAATGACGGTATTTTCCAATTCTGACATCTGCCATAAAATCACCTCACAGATAATATAACATTATTTTCTCATATATTCAATTTTTTCTTTGCATTAAATTTGCAGATATGCTATACTCGTACAAAGAATATCTTTGAGGAAGAATATAAAATCGGGGGTTAAAAAATGAATAATTACAAAAAAGATAATGAATTCGATTTTGATGATGACGTAACATATCAGAGTTACTCAACAAATACAAACGGCAAGAAAAAAATACCACTCTCAACAGTGATACTTGCAATACTTCTAATTGTTGTAATTGTGCTTGTAATAATTGTTGTACGCAATTCCGTCAGCAATAACAATGACGACCGCACAACAACGACAACAACTCAGGCTACAACCACCCTGCCCCAGAATTTCACAACGGTTGAACTGACGCAGGAAGACATTCACGCCGGTGAACTTGTGCTTATCAACGGCAGTAACTACTACGAATACGATTCAAAGCAGGGTCTCCAAAGCCTTTATGAAGTCAAGACAAGTTCATACTATCTTGTAAACACAAATATCCGCGTTAACAAAAACATCTGGCCCGCAATAAACGCTATGTTTGATGATTTTTATAATGCGACGGGTAAAAGAACAATCAACATCATCGGTGCTTTCCGTTCACACACAGACCAGATGCACCTGTTCAATTCCGCAGTTGATAATTACGGAAGCGAAGCAGAAGCACTCAAACACGTTCAGAAACCAGGATATTCCGAACACGAGTCAGGTCTCAGCATCGATTTGCAAATCTGGGACAGCGAAAAAGAAGTTGTATATACTTTCACCGGTGAGGGCGAATACAAATGGATTATTGACAACGCATACAAATACGGTTTTATCCAGCGTTATCCAGAAGGTAAATCATCAATCACAGGTGTCAGCACAGAACTCAACCACTTCAGATATATCGGCATCGCACACGCAACGGCAATGAAGAAAAACAACGCAAGTTGCTACGAAACATATATTGAGCATCTGCGTAATTTCACCTTTGAAGGAGAACATCTCCACGTTGAATGTGACAACGGAGAAAAATATGAAATCTATTTCACAGACTCACTGACCGTTTACGTTCCGACTGACAGAGAATACACAATTTCCGGCAACAACGTTGACGGTTTCATTGTAACAATCAAAAACTGATAAGCAAAAAGGTTGCGATTCGTCACCAAACGAAAGCGCAACCTTTACTTTTTTACAACATTTTACTTAATGTGACATTATCCAACAATAATCTTTTCACAAATCAAATCTGTCACAACATCACGCAGCCCCATTGGAGTGACAGTATTACGGCACATTACGTCTGCAAAATCCACCATTGACTCAAACGTAAAAGGTTTAACGCTGACCGTTGATATATCAATAGTTTTGCCATTATAAACCTTTGAAACAGAAAGTGTTATAACACCATCTTTTCCCCTTGTTACATCATAATCCAGACCATAAACTTCATTGTCAATCGTCATTACATTTTGCAATCTCATAGAGCCATCTCCTTTTTGTGTGGTTTAACATCACCTATAATATAATACATAAGTGATATTTTGTCAATAGGTTTTAAAAAATAATTATTTTAGATAAAATTTATATTGACACAAAGGGTTTCTTTTAATATAATAACATAGGTATTTAACCGTGCTGGTGTGGCGAAATCGGCAGACGCAAAGGACTTAAAATCCTTCGGTGGTGACACCGTACCGGTTCAAGTCCGGTCACCAGCACCAAAAAAGCACTTGCTCACCGCAAGTGCTTTTTATTATTTTATAACAACCAAAACGGCAGGGAAATCATTTTTGATTCCCCTGCCGTTTTTTAGTTTAATCAGATTGCAACGTCATAGTAGAAATAATCTTTTGTATAAATCATTTCATCAGCAAGACGTAAATCAAATGCGTAAGATGTATTTGCTGCCGGAGCAGTTGCTTTTACTGTCCATACATAGTCACCATTTGCATCAACAGTGTAAGAGCCTACTGCAAGGCTTGATTTGAGCGAGTTTGAAGTGGTTACCTTGATTCTGTTGAAATTACCTGCAGATGTAACAACTGTAAACACAATCTTATCACCAACGATTTCATGTGTTACGGACTTGTAAATCTCTGTTTCTTCAGCAGCGGGAGTTACTTCAAAGGTGAAGTAATCTTTAAGATATCTGTTTGTTACAGAAGAACGAACATCACAAGTGTAAGAAGTTGTTTCACCCGGCGCAGCAATTGTTGCGGTCCATACGTAATTACCGTCAGCGTTTACTGTGTACTTGTCAATGAGTTTTACGTAACTGCTCTGATTACTTGTGAGCATTACTTTTACTCTGTTGATTTCTGTGGGCTTTGTGATGATTGTGAGAATCATCTTGCTACCATCAATTTCACCCTTACCTGAAATGAAGTCTGTGCTGGATTCAGGCTCAACAACAGGATTGATTGTTACGTAATAATAATCCTTGACATACTTCATTACGGAAGCAACGCGGATGTCAAGAGCGTACTCTGTAACTGTTGTGGGAGCGTTGAATTTAAGTGTCCATACATAATCGCCATTTGCATCGACTGTATATGTATCAACGTATTTAACGTAACTTGTAATATTGTCAAGGAGTGAAATCTTGACTCTGTTGTAATCCCCTGCTGCAGTTATAGCAGTAAAGATTACTTTGCCATCAACAATTTCATAAGACGTTGATTTGAAGATTTCCACAGTTTCAACAACTTCAACTTTGAACTCGTGGTAATCTTTGAGATACTTCATTTCAGATGTACGCAGGTCAAACGCGAATGTTGTTGTTTCTTTCGGTGCATTTGCCTTTACTGTCCATACGTAATTGCCGTTTTCATCCACTGTATATGTACCAACACCAAGGCTTGTGCCAACCGCAGTTGCGTTTGCAACCTTGATTCTGTTGAAGTCGCCTGCAAGAGTAACAACTGTAAACACAATCTTGTCGCCCTCAATTACATAAGATACGGACTTGTAGATTTCGGTATCAACGTATTCAACCTCAACCATATAGTAATCTTTAAGATACTTGTTTGCAGATGTACGAAGGTCAAATGCAAATGTTGTTGTTTCTGTCGGAGCGTTTGTCTTGACTGTCCATACATAGAAACCGTTTTCGTCAATTGTATATGTACCTACGCCAAGGCTTGTGCCAACTGCGTTAGCGTTTGCAACCTTGATTCTGTTGTAATCACCTGGTGCAGTCACAACAGTGAAGATAATTTTGTCGTCTTTGATTTCATATGAAACGGACTGATAAAGTTCAATTTCAAGTTCTGCAGTTACATCAACATAATAGTAATTGCCAATATAACCGCCCTTGCTGCCATCAAAAGCATATTTTGTTGTGCCATTGATTGCGGGAACCGTGATGGTGTAAGTAGCGTAACCGATCTGATCAACAACGCAGTCAGAAGATGTGCTGACAGCACCGCTGAGATTCTTGTCAGTTGTTACCTTAATCTCATCAAAGTCAGCAGAAGTTGTAACTGTGAAGATTACGTTTTCACCATCCACAACATAAGTTACGTTATAGATACCTGTCGGAACAGGAACAGTTACATCAATATAATAGTAGGAGTTTTCAAACTCATCACTGCCAACAAGATCACCATCAATCACATAGGTTGTTTTTCCGTAAATTGCAGGTACGGAAATCTTATAAACGTGATAGCCATCATCGTCAACTGTGTAAGATGTGGAATATACGATATAATCATCAAGTTTGTCAGCGAATGTAACTTTAATACCGTTATAGTCGGGTGAGGTTACAACTGTAAACTCAACTTCGTTACCCTTTACTTCAGCGTCAACATCACGGATTTCTGTCGGAATTGTGTAAGCATCACCGTAAACTTCAATCTCGTTGAGCATTACCCAACCGCCACCGCCGTTGGCTTTATCTGCGTTCATATCAATTGCAACCTTGACATATCTGCCAACAAGTCCGTCAGCCTCTTCAAGTGTTGCCCAGTAACAAGCGTTGTTTGTTGAATCAGTTGTAAAAGCAGCGTATTTATCAAAGTTTACACCATCAACGGAAACCCAGAGTTTAACCGATTTCGGCTCACAGATACCGCTACCCTTTGTATTCATAAAGTGAATTCTTGCACCTGAAATGTCATACATACCGCCAAGGTCAAAGACCATTTCTGCTCTGTCGCCCACTGTGTTGGTGTTCGTTGCATCAAGTGAACTTGAACGCAAGCCAAACCAGAGTGCGCCACTTACGCCATAGGAATCAGCACGGCCGTCAGTAAGGTCTGCTTTATAAGAAAGTGCGCCTTCCAATGTGCCTGTCGGAGAAGTAAATTCAAGTCCTGAAACAAGATTCTTGTTACATGCCTCCTGACCATTCACTTCAGCAGTAATCTCTACTTCATCAAACTCAACAAAACCGTATGCTGAATCAGGTGTGATTGAGAATTTTACATATCTTGCATATTCAAGTTGTGCAAGAGAAACTGTGTGCTTATAAATCTTTGATACTTCAACGCCAAGTGTTTCTCCGTCCTGTACATACTCTGTTGTGTAAATCTGTCCGTAAGCCTCAGTGAAAGTTACACCATCGTTTGAAACGTAAATTTTAAGACTAGCAGGCTGACTGTAACCATAGAAGTTTGAAAGAGCATAAATGCTGTAAGTACCTGTCGGCATAACAGCGCCCAAATCAACAATTACATCAACATAAGAAGCCTCAGTCCATCTTGAATAACCGGTAGTGAAAACGGGTACGCCGTTGACACTCTTATCATTATTTATATCACCGATAAGTTTTTCACCATCGGTAAGACGTTCACCGTCATCGATGTATTTATCACTCGGTGCGGAGCCATCAGTTTCAACTGTGTAATCAGCACCAACATAAAGACCGAAAGTACCATACAATTCAATCTCGTTAACAAACGCCCATGAGCCGGTACGTTCAAATGAAACCTTAATGTATCGTCCTGCAACAACGTCATCAATGTCAGTAAGTTCGCACCAGTATCTGCCGTCCTCTGTCTGACTTGTAAACGTGCCATCATACTCAGTATAATTTACGCCATCAAATGAAGTTGAAATTGAAATTTTTGCCGCATAAATACCATAACCTGATCTGTTAAGTGCGTGCACACGTGCCCCTGAAAGTTTCACAATTTCACCAAGATCAAAAATAACACTTGCATCAGAATTGAAACCGAGCCAATCGCCCTTTGATGATGTTGAAACATCGGGTGCGGAGCCGTCAGTGAGGTTTGTCTGATAACTCTCACCTGTTGTGCCCTCAATTTTATAATCCATTCCGCCAACGATATTTACATCGTAATCGTTACCAAGCACTTCAATTTCATTGATGAAACCAAAGCCGCCATTGAGAGTTACTGTAAATTTAACGTATCGTGCAGTAACACCAAGGTCAGTTGCCTGAGTCCAATACGATGAATCAGAACTCAGTACGGGGAATTGAGCAGAAGAAGTTGTATAATTTTTGCCATCGTTTGAGAAAGCAACGCTTACAATCGGAGAAATGATAGCATAATCTGCCTTGTGCATAAGATGAAGTCTGATATCATCAATCTCATACTTTTTGCCAAGATCAAATACTACTGTGCCGTTACTTGTCCAGCCGTTCCAATCGCTGAGTGAGCCACCGCTCTGTGCCTGACCGTCAGTAAGGTCAGTTATGTAATCCTCACTGATTGAACCTGTTGTTGTGTAATCAAGACCGGCAACAAGGTTTGTTTTACCGGCCTTTGAAATGCCATCCTGAAGATTCATTATTACCCTTGTGTAATCGCCGGGCATAGATGTTGATGAAGCATAAACTGCTTTTGCATCGGCAATAGCCTCATTGAGATAAACTGTCTTTTTGGAAATTGAACTTGCTTTTGCAATAAGGTCAGCAAGTGTTGTTTTGTCCTTATCAGAAACTGTCGGGCGTTTTACAACAAGAATACTGTTTGCAACCCTGCGGCCAAAGCCGATTGCCTGAGTCAAATTACCCGAAGTATTCTCAACCGCCATCTGTGTTGAACCGCCGCCATCAAGGTCAATTGCGGTTACACAACCCTGGGAAATAAAGTAATCTGCAAGTTCGTAAACTGTAAGACCTGTGTAAGTGCCTCTGCCGTCAGTTGCAACAAGAACAACTGTGCCGTCCGCTTTTACACCAATACCGCTTCTCTGTGCTCTCTGTGAATTGAAAGCATCACCAAGCGGGTTAGTTGAAGTTACATTTTCACCGTTTGCAACAATGTCATAACCATAAGTCGGGAATGCAGTGCTACAATTTTCCATAACGTCTCTTGCATCAAGCATATTTTCGGTTGCAGTAATTTCAACTGTATCCCCTGCTACAAGCGCACGAAGTGATGCTGCGTGGGAAGAACTGTTTGAAGCATACAAAACAAACTGATTTGCTCCGATTGCGCCATTGACGCTTGTTGAATTACGTACAGCAACAACCTTTCCGCGAAGAGTGCCACCGATAACAAGTTCAGTAGAATCGAGTTTATCAAACACGATTTCAACACCGGTTGTCTTTGTAAATGTTTTTGTTCCTGCAAAAGAATCGTAATAATAAATGCCTGTTGTGGTTGCGCTTGCGGTATCGGGACAACTGTTGATGTTTTCAATCGGTGCAGTCCATTCACCATTATTTACACTCAAAGAGAATGTAACTCTTGACTTTACAAGACTTGCCTTACCTGCACTGTCAAACGCCATAAGCCATGTTTCAGAGGAATTTGTAGCACTGATTCCGTGCATAACCTTGCCATCGGAAACGGTAATACCACCATAAGTATTACAACTTGAACCTGTGAAAGAAAAGAAGGATGCGTTGACACCGCCCTTTACGTCATAGCCAAGCGCTTCAGCCTGGGTAGCAGAATCAAGTGTGATTGCACCGTAGCCCGCAGTCTGTGAAAATGCCATAGGCATATAATCACTTGTCTGAGGATTGAAACTCAGCGTGTACATATGCTGAGTGCCACCACTGTTACCCTTCACATAAAAGTCGTTATAAACAACTCCTGTGCCAACCTCTCTGTCAGACGTAATGGTTGAAACTGTGCCAAATCCTGCATTCTGTCCTGTGCTGAGTGCAGAGCCTTGAAAAACAGCGGACACTGCTGAAAAAACAAGCATAAGGACAAGAATGACTGATGTCAGCCTTTTGATTGATTTCATTAGTTTGCCTCCATTCTTAATTAAATAAAATATCCTATAACGGATTTCAACGGGGAAAACGATAAATCGCGCTTTCCCCGTTTATAATTTTAATTAAAGAGCAACGTCATAGTAGAAATAATCCTTTGCGTAAGCAACCTCCTCAGTAATACGAAGGTCAAAAGCATAGGAAGTATTTGTTGTGGGAGCAGTTGCTTTTACTGTCCATACATAATCGCCATCAGCATTGATCTTGTAAGATCCAACCGCAAGGCTTGATCTGAGTGCATCAGCGGTTGTTACCTTGATTCTGTCAAAGCCACCTGCTGCAGTAATAACTGTAAACACAATCTTACCATCAACGATTTCGTGTGTTACGGACTTAAAGATTTCCACTTCTTCTGTAGCGGGTACAACTTCGAATGTGAAAAGGTCCTTAAGGTACTTAACTGTAGTTGCAGAACGTACGTCACAAGTATAAGATACCGCGCCTGTGGGAGCAGCAATTGTTGCAGTCCATACGTAGTTGCCATCAGCATTTACTGTGTACTTATCAATAAGTTTCACGTAACTGCTCTGGTCACTTGTGAGCATTACTTTCACTCTGTTGATATCAGCGGGTTTTGTGATGATTGTAAGAACCATCTTGTTGCCGTTCATTTCACCTGAACCGGAAATAAATACTGTATCAGTTTCAGGCTCAGCCGCTGCGGGATCAATTGTTACATAGTAATAATCCTTAACATACTTCATTACGGAAGCAACGCGGATGTCAAGAGCGTACTCTGTAACTATTGTGGGAGCGTTGAATTTAATTGTCCATACATAATCGCCATTTGCATCAACTGTATATGTATCAACGTATTTAACGTAACTTGTAATATTGTCAAGAAGTGAAATCTTGACTCTGTTGTAATCCCCTGCTGCAGTTACAACAGTAAAGATTACTTTACCGTCAACGATTTCATAGGATGTTGACTTGAATATATCTGCATCAACTGCATCAACGCTGAACATATAATAATCTTTAAGATATTTGTTTGCAGTTGTACGAAGGTCAAATGCAAATGTTGTTGCTTCTTTCGGCGCGTCAGCCTTGACTGTCCATACGTAGTTGCCGTTTGCGTCAACTGTATATGTACCTACGCCAAGACTTGTACCTACTGCGTTTGCGTTGGCAACCTTGATTCTGTTGTAATCACCTGCAAGTGTAACAACAGTAAACACAATCTTATCTCCTACGATTTCGTATGATACGGACTTGAAGATTTCAGTGTCAACGTATTCAACCTCATACATATGATATTCTTTAATATATTTCATTTCAGATGTACGAAGGTCAAATGCATAAGTTGTTGTTTCACTCGGAGCAGCAGCCTTGATTGTCCATACATAGTCGCCATTTTCATTGACTGTGTATGATGTGCCAACTGCAAGGCTTGTACCAACCGCATTTGCGTTTGCAACCTTAATTCTGTTATAATCGCCTGCTGCAGTTACAACAGTGAATATGATTTTATCATCTTTGATTTCATAAGAAACAGACTTGTAGAGGATTTCCTCTTCCGGCTCTTCAACTGTTACGTCAAGATAATAATACTCCTGCTCGTAAACTCCGGTTGCAGAAAGTCTGCCGTCGAATGCGTATGTTGTTGTGCCAATAACTGCGGGAACGGTAAGTGTGTAAACTGTGTTACCGTTTTCGTCAACTGTGTAAGAAGATGCATATTTGAGATAACCTGCAAGGTTGTCTGCAGTTGTTACCTTAACTCTGTCATAGTCGAGAGTTGTTGTTACGGTAAAGATCACTTTATCACCATCAACCGCATAAGTAACGCTATTGATTGTGCCGCTCGGGAGAGTTGTTTCCTCTCCATAAACTTCGATTTCGTTGAGCATTACCCAACCGCCGCCGCCATTGGATTTATCAGCATTCATATCAACAGTAATCTTTACATATCTGCCGATAAGACCATCAGCATTTTCAACTGTTGCCCAGTAACATGTGTTGTTTGTAGCATCCAATGTAAAGGTTGCTGACTTATAATAATTTGTTCCATCAAGTGAAACCCAGATTTTAATTGACTTAGGTGTGCAAATACCACTGCCAGACAGATTCATAAGGTGAATTCTTGCACTGGTAAGGTCATAAACTCCGCCAAGGTCATAAATAAAATCTGCACTATCGTTAACTGTATTAGCATTTGTTGCATCCAAGGAGCTTGAACGCAAGCCAAACCAAGTGCCCTTGTTATAGGGAAGTGCAACACCATCTGTCAGGCTTGTCTTATTTGTGAGCGCGCCATCCAAAGTGCCGGTTGTGCTTGTGTGTGTAAGGCCTGAAACGAGGTTTTTGTTTGTTTCCTCACTGCCACTTACAGCAGATGTTACCTCAACCTCATCAAGCCATACAAAAGTGCCTGTACCCTTGATTGTAAACTTTACGTAACGAGCATTATAGGTCTTTGAAGCGGACACTGTGAACTTTGCAAGCTCAACAGAATCATTACCTGTGCCTGTTACCTCATATACAGAAGGAGCATAAACAGTGGTATAGCTTTTGCCGTCAGTAGATACTGCAACGCTTACATCCTTCATAGCTGTGATGCCCCAGTTTCCGGATGCTGTGTAAACAGAGTATGTACCTGTTTTCTTTACTCTGCCAAGGTCAACAACAACTTCTACTGTGGAAGCCTGCCAGCCTGCGTAAGCCTCGCCACCAATATCTGTATAATTCTTTGTGCCATCTGTGAGACGGATTTCATCATCCTGCCAGAGAGTTGTGCTGTGCTTGGAGCCATCAGAGGATGTTGTGTAGTTACCACCAAGCACGAGATTGTCAGTATCTCTCTTCTCACCATAAATCTCAATTTCGTTCATAAATACCCATGATGAGTTGTATCTTGCAAATGAAATCTTTACATATCTGCCGTCAAAGATACCATCAATATCAAGATTTGCCCAATAAACACCATCTTCGGTTTTTGCGGGAATAATCTCTGAATATGCAGTGTAATTAACTCCGTCACCGGAAACGGAAACGTAAAGTATCGGCATACCGATGCCATAACTTGCTCTGTTCATAAGGTGAACCGCAACGCTTGTAATGTTGTAATTTTCACCAAGGTCAAATGTTATGCTACCATCGGAATTCCAACCATGCCAACCTTCAGTTGAATCAATGTTTGTGTATTCGCCATCAGTAAGATCAGCGTAGTAAGGATCACCTGCATTACCTGTTGTTGTGTAATCCTTTCCGGCAACGATGCTCTCAGGTGTTGTATCCTCGTTAGCACTACTGAAGCCGTTGTATCCGTAAGTTTTCATAATTGTGGGGTAATCCTTGTAGCACACATCAAGGTCAAGGTCCCTTACAGGAGTTGTCTGAGCTGTGCTTGTGTAGATACCCTGAGTATAAACATAATTGTTGCTTGAATTAAGGTTGAAGCAGGAATACTGCCACATTGTATAGCCCTTTGAAGCCATATCCTTTGTATTGTAATCCCAGTGAGGACCTGCCGGATCAACAGTTGCATAAGACGCAATCCACAAGTCATAATAGTCAGTTACTGCACTTGTTATTTTGTTGTACATAACATATGCGCCACTATAAATACCGGGATAATAACCTGCTTTTTCCAATGTTTCACACCAACCAAGGCAAAGCTGGTCAGCAGCAGCAGAACTCAATGAACCCTGCGCGTTAGTTTCAATATCGATATAAATCGGATATTCAAACTGCATATTGTTTGCCTTCATAACGCTGATGAGCCATTCTGCTTCTGCCTGTGAGCCTGCATAGGTTGTTGCACGGCTGAAATAATAAACACCAACATCCATTCCTGCCGCCTTTGCATTCTTATAAAGCTGAATAAATGAAGGGTCAATATAACCGGACAAAGCACTGTCGCCCGCTCTGAGAATTACAAATTCACAACCGGCAGCCTTGAGCTTTGCAAAGTCAATCATATTGTACGCCAAACTGCTACCTCCTACCTGATAGTAGGAAATATCAATACCATGCTTGTAGATGATTGAACTCGGCACGCCAACGCCCTGAAGCTGATGAACGCCACCTGTTGTACCGCCAGTGTTTCCTGAACCTGTGTTATCGTCAGAGCCACTGTCGCCACCCGATGAAGCGGTAGAAGTAAGCTGAACTACACGGTCGGTTGAGTTGTTGTGCAAATAACCTGTAACGCCGTTGTATGTAACCTTGAGTGCGGTTTTATTTGCAGAAACACCTGTGACTTCAACCATTGTGTACTGCGGAATATCAACGTAATTACCTGATGCATTCTTTGCACGTGTTGTGCAGGATTCATCAGCGTAAAGATATTTGTAAGCAGCGGTCATATACAAACCTGTTG
>JAZQTF010000149.1:0-47870 GCA_045630445.1 Acutalibacteraceae bacterium | reverse complement strand
CTTCAAGCTTATGAGCTGTACCGGCTCATACTGGAGGGGCGACGCTAAGAACAAGTCCCTTTCAAGAGTTTACGGAACAGCATTCCCGAAGGCTGCTATGCTTGAGGAGCACCTGACAATGCTCGAGGAAGCAAAGAAACGCGACCACAACAAAATCGGACGTGAACTTGAAATCTTCACAACAAGCGACGTTATCGGTCAGGGCTTGCCGATTCTTCTCCCGAAAGGTGCAAGAATCATTCAGATTTTGCAGAGATTCGTTGAGGATGAGGAGCAGAAGCGAGGTTGGCTTCTTACAAAGACTCCGTATATGGCAAAGAGCGACCTTTACAAAATTTCCGGTCACTGGGATCATTATCAGGACGGAATGTTTGTAATGGGTGACGAGGAAAAGGACAAGGAAGTTTTTGCACTTCGTCCGATGACGTGCCCGTTCCAGTATCAGGCATATCTCAACCGTGCGCGTTCATACCGCGACCTCCCGCTCAGATACAACGAGACATCCACACTTTTCCGTAACGAGTCAAGTGGTGAGATGCACGGTCTTATCCGTGTGCGTCAGTTTACAATTTCCGAGGGTCACCTCATGTGCACACCCGACCAGCTTGAAAGCGAATTCAAGGGTTGTCTTGAACTTGCAATCTTTATGCTCAAAACTCTTGGTCTTTACGAGGACGTTTCCTACCGTTTCTCACAGTGGGATCCTGATGATAAAGAAAAATACATCGGCACTCCCGAGCAGTGGGATGAGGCTCAGTCAACAATGAAGAAGATTCTTGACCACCTTGAAATCCCCTACGCTATCGGTGTTGGTGAGGCTGCTTTCTACGGCCCGAAACTTGACATTCAGATCAAGAACGTTCACGGCAAGGAAGACACACTCATCACAATTCAGATTGACCAGCTCCTCTCCGAGAAATTCGGAATGGAATACATCGACCGTGACGGCACAAAGAAAAATCCGTACATCATCCACCGCACATCAATCGGTTGCTACGAGAGAACTCTTGCGTTGCTTATTGAAAAATACGCGGGTGCATTCCCGATGTGGCTCGCTCCGGTACAGGCAATCATCCTCCCCATCGCTGACCGTCACCACGACAAATCAAGAGAGATTTATGACGCACTTTCAAAAGCAGGTTTCAGAGTTGAACTTGATGACAGAAGCGAAAAGATCGGTTACAAAATCCGTGAGGCTCAGCTGCAGAAAATCCCGTATATGCTTGTTGTCGGTGACAAGGAAGTTGAGACAGATTCTCTTTCCGTTCGTTCCAGAAAGAATGGCGACGAGGGTTCAATGAGCGTTGCGGAATTCATCGCTAAAGCTACAAAAGAAGTTGAGGACAAAGTTCTCTAACCCTTAAAAACAAATAAAGAAAAACGGCGCAGAAAATTCTGTGCCGTTTTTTGTTGACATTTTCAAAATCTGGTATTATCATATTATAACAAAACGCAACAACTGATAAAATCAAATTTGGGAGGTTTTCCTGTGTTTGAACTTGATTACGAGAGCAAAACTCCACTGTACGAACAACTTTATACGAACATAAAAAGGGACATCGAATCAGGTGAAATCAAGCCCGACGAGAAGCTTCCGTCAAAGCGTACACTTTCAAAACTGCTCAAAATCAGTGCGGTAACGGTTGAGAGTGCATACGAGCAACTCAAGGACGAAGGCTACATTTATTCCGTTGAAAAGAGCGGATATTTTGCACAGTCGATATCTGTAAAGCCCCCTGTCACAACAACAAGCGAGAGTGGCAAAACAGAAACTAAAACCGAAAACCCGCATCAGTTTCTGTTTGATTTACGCGGTGAGCATGCCGACATTGAAAACTTTCCGTTTTCCGTATGGAGCAAACTGTCGCGTCAGGTTTTGGCAGAGCAACCGAAAAAATTGCTGCAGAGAATACATAATCAGGGCATCCCCGAATTGCGTGAAGAAATTGCAAAATATCTTGGAAAATACCGCGGAATCAATGCAAAAAGTGACAACATCATCATTGGTGCGGGTACGGAATATCTGCTCGGCTTGCTGTCACAACTGCTGCCAAAAGCGGTGTTTGCGGTTGAAAACCCCGGATATAAAAAACTGTCCCTTGTGCTTCAGGCAAATGGTGCAAAATTCAAAAACATTCCGCTTGACAATGACGGAATCAATATGGATGAATTGCGTGAATCGGGTGCAAATGTTGTTTACGTCACTCCGTCGCACCACTTCCCCCTTGGAAGTGTAATGCCGATTAAACGCCGCAACGAATTGCTCGGATATATAAACCGCAAGAAAAACGGATACATCATTGAGGACGATTATAACAGTGAATTCAGGTTTTCAGGCCGTCCGATTCCTACTCTTTACAGCATTGACAATTGCGACAGTGTTATTTATTTTGGCACGTTTACGCAGAGTCTTTGCCCGTCACTGCGAATCAGTTATATGCTTCTGCCCGACAGTCTGATTGAAAAGTACAGCAACGAACTTTCTTTTTATTCCTCCACTGTACCAAGTTTTGAGCAATACACACTGCTCAGATTTATACAGGACGGATATTTTGAGCGTCACCTTAACAGAATGAGGACAATTTACAAAAACAGGCGCGACACATTTGTGACTAACCTCAGGCAATCTGCAATCGGCTCAAAAATCACTGTACTCGGCAACAATGCAGGACTGAGCCTGCTTGTTAAAATCAAGGGTATGAGCGAAAAAGAACTGATTGAACGCGCAAAGGAGAAAGGTGTTGGTGTATCGGGGCTTTCAGGCCACTACATCAACAACGTTTCCACAGATGACGGAATTGTCATCATTGGATATAATTCACTCAACGTTGATGATATTGCCGAAGTTGTAAAGATTCTTGAACAAGCGTGGAAATAAAAAAATAAAGCACCATTCAGAGCGAATGGTGCTTTTTTAATTTTAATTAGCCGAGCTTAATGAGAGCATCTTTTCTGGAGAGATTGAGTCTGCCCTGGTCGTCAATTTCCTTAACCATTACAACAACCTCATCACCGATGCTTACAACGTCTTCAACCTTCTCTGTACGCTTTGTATCGAGTTGGCTGATGTGAACAAGACCTTCCTTACCGGGAGCAATCTCAACGAATGCGCCGAAGTTCATAATTCTTGTTACTTTACCATTGTAGATAGCGCCGATTTCAGGATCCTTTGCGATTGTTTCAATGATGAACATTGCACGTTTTGCATCGTTGTTATCAATAGCAGTAACGTAAACTGTTCCGTCCTCTTCAACGTCAACCTTACAGTTGCACTCAGCGCAGATCTTCTGAATAACTTTACCACCCTTACCTATAACTTCGCTGATCTTATCAACGGGAATCTTTGTGATAAGCATCTTCGGAGCGTAGGGAGAAAGTTCCTTGTTAACCTCGGGAATAGCCTTGAGCATAATTTCGTCAAGGATGTAAAGTCTTGCCTTGTATGTCTTATCAAGTGCTTCCCTGATGATTTCAGGTGTAAGACCGTAGATTTTGAGGTCCATCTGAATTGCTGTGATACCCTTATGAGTACCTGCAACCTTGAAGTCCATATCGCCGAAGAAGTCCTCAAGGCCCTGAATATCAACCATTGTCATAAATCTGTCGCCCTCTGTTACGAGACCGCAGGAGATACCGGCAACAGGAGCCTTGATCGGAACACCTGCGTGCATCAAAGAAAGAGTTGAACCACAGATTGCACCCTGTGATGTTGAACCGTTTGAAGAAAGAACTTCGGAAACGAGACGGATTGTGTACGGGAACTCTTCAACGGACGGAATTACCGGCACAAGCGCACGCTCTGCCAAAGCACCGTGACCGATTTCACGTCTGCCGGGACCTCTTGAAGGTCTTGTCTCACCAACGGAGAAGGACGGGAAATTGTAATGGTGCATATATCTCTTTGAGTCTTCCTCATCAATGCCGTCAAGCAACTGAGCATCTCTCAATGTACCAAGAGTTGTTGCTGTGAGAACCTGTGTCTGACCTCTTGTGAACATACCTGAACCGTGCGCTCTTCTGAGAGTGCCAACTTCAGCAGCGAGTGGTCTGATCTCATCAATGCCTCTGCCGTCAACACGCTTGTTGTCATCAAGAAGCCAACGTCTTACAACGTACTTCTGGAGTTTATACATACAATCATCGATGAAGTTGATTGCTTCGGGGTAAACCTCGTCAAACTTCTCGTGAACTTTTGCGTAGATGGGGCTTAATCTCTCATCACGGATTCTCTTGTCATCTGTGTCAAGAGCAGCGCGTACATCCTCAATTGCGAAATCCTTGATTGCCTCAAACATTTCTTTCGGCGGCTCAACGGATTCAAAGGGCATCTTCTCTCTGCCGATTTCTTTAACGATGGAGTTGATGAACTCAACCATCTTCTGATTTTCAGCGTGAGCGAACATAATTGCATCAAACATTACGTCATTGGGAATTTCGTTTGCACCAGCCTCAATCATTGCAACGAGGTCTGCTGTGGAAGCAACTGTGAGAGCCATATCAGAAACTTTCTTCTGCTCTGCAGTCGGGTTGAGCACGAATTCACCATCAACATAACCGACATGGCAGCCGCTGATAGGGCCATCCCACGGAATGTTGGAAATAGAGATTGCGATTGATACACCAACCATTGCTGCGATTTCAGGAGAGCAATCCTGATCAACGGACATAATTGTTGCAACTACGCCAACGTCGTTACGCATATCTTTCGGGAACAACGGTCTGATAGGACGGTCAATAACACGGGAAGCGAGGACAGCCTTTTCAGAAGCCTTACCCTCTCTTCTCTGGAATGAGCCGGGAATTTTACCTACGGAATAGAGTTTCTCCTCAAAGTCAACGGAGAGCGGGAAAAAGTCAATACCGTCTCTCGGCTTTTCGGACATTGTTGCTGTACAAAGCACCTGTGTGTCACCGTATGTTACAAAACATGAGCCGTTTGCGAGCTGAGCAACTTTGCCTGTTTCAACGATGAAGGGTCTGCCTGCGAATGTTGTTTCAAATCTTCTTGCATTTTCAAACATCTGAATTTACCTCTCTTTTAATTTATTTAAAGAGAACACGGTTTAGCAATAAATTCAACGTTCATAAATTATGACCGCTCAATTCACTGCTAAAACCCGCAGCCTCTTTTTAACTTTTGCTATTTGCATAAAAGGCAGACGATTGAAAACCGCCTGCCTTTTAAATCGCTTGAAAAATTACTTACGAATTCCAAGTCTTGCAATAATTGAACGGTATCTTTCGATATCATTCTTGCTAAGGTAAGCGAGAAGGTTTCTTCTGTGACCTACCATTTTGAGAAGACCTCTACGTGAGTGATGGTCTTTCTTGTGAGTTTTGAGATGCGCTGTGAGCTCGTTGATACGAGTTGTCAAAAGAGCGATCTGTACCTCGGGAGAACCTGTATCGCCTTCGTGCATTGCGTACTCAGCGATAATAGCCTTTTTCTGTTCTGCTGTCATTGTTTTCACCTCATTTTTAAATTTTATGAATGCCTGTAACCCAGCAAAAGGTTAGGTGAACACCGGATTCGGTCTGCGCCCAGAGCCGAGTAACAGTACATTGACCGAGTTATTATAGCATATCAATTTACATTTGTAAAGAGAATTTATCTATTTTTTACTCAAAATATCATACAAAATCAAGAATTTCAGAGATTTTATTTATCGATGCGGTTTCTTCAAGGGTTTCATCCTTGAAAAGCCCGTGCTTCATCCACACAACATTCATACCCGCTTTACGCGCACCCGATATATCATTTTTAGGATGGTCACCGACAAATATCACCTGGTCGTTTCTGACACCGAGTTTTTCAGCCGCATAGTCAAAAATCTCAACGCTCGGCTTCTTAAACGGCAAATCACCTGAAACTACCACCGCGTCAACAAGTTTGTCAACGCCTGAGTAGTGCAGTTTGTTATGCTGCATTTCGGAAATTCCGTTTGTTACAACTCCGATTTTGATTCCCCTGCTTCTGAGAGTTTTCAGAGTTTCAATCGTGTCAGGGAAAAGCTGTGTCATCTGCGGAAAGATGGTGTTATATTCATCATAAAGTTGCTCAAGAGATGGCGGATTTTTCATACCGAAATCCTTGATAATACCCTTGAAAAACAACTCTCTGTCAGAATAGCCGCCATTGTTTCGCACGTGCATTTCCTCCGCGGCAGTTTCAATCTCCGCTTCGGTCATATCGGGAAAATATTTTCCCAGGAAATGTTTTGCATATTTTATAAATCCGATTTTTCTGTCGGACAACGTATCATCAAAATCAAAAATGACCGCTTTCAGCTGGTTGCACTTCTGCGCCTGTTTCATATCAATCTTTATCTGCTCACGGAGTTCATCAAGAGAATTGAATTTACGCTCAGGGCGGATGAATTCAATCAGTTGCACCCACACTTCCTCACCGTACAAATCACCGCTGTAATCAAAGATACAGGTTTCACTGACGGGTCTTTCCGAGCCGACAGTTGGTCTTACACCAAAGTTTGTGATTGAGGGTTTCCACCATCCGTCAACAAAAGTTCTTGACGCATAGACACCGAATTTCGGCAGAATGAAACCATCGGGGAAATACTGATTGATTGTGGGAAAACCGATTGTCCTGCCGTTTCTGTTACCTCCCACCACGATAAAATCATAGCAGAATGGTCGGCCGAGCATTTTGTTGGCAAGCATAATGTTACCATCTTCAATCGCTTTTCTGATTGCGGTTGAACTGATTCTTTCACCGTCAAGATCAACGCGGTCAACAACGGTGAGTCTGATTCCGAATTCATCACACAACTGACGAAGCACCTGCGGATTGCCTGCGCCGCCCGCACCGAAACGGTAATCGTAACCACAACTTATCTCACGCACTTTGAGTTTTGCAATCAGCACGTCACGAACAAATTCTCTTGGTGACAGTGATGCGATGCTCTCAAAATCAAGCAAATAGCAGAATTTTACACCCATTGACGCATGGACAAGTTCACGTTGGGAAACGGTTAAAATTGTTGGCGGTGCTTTACCGCTGAGCACTTTCTGGGGATGCGGAAAAAAACTGACAACGCAAGGGATAAATCCCCTCTTTGCGCCGTCAACCGCGCTTTTGATAACGTTGAAATGCCCACGATGGACACCGTCAAACGTTCCAAGTGCTATTGATGTAAAGCCCTCCGGCTCAATGCCGGTTCCGTAATAAATCATTTCACATCTCCGTAAACCATCAATTTTTTAACACGCAACTCGCCCGATTCGTTATTGATTTCTCCAAGGCCGAGAAACTTATTCTCACCTTTTGAGAAAACTCTCAACACGCCATCATTACAGGGCAGAGTCAATCTTTCAAGGCTCAGTGCCGCTCCGTTACAGAAACGCACCGCCTGAGGCTGTGTCACATACACATCCTTATACTCTTCAAATGCGGTTTCCACCGCCATAATATGCTTGTAAATCTCTCCGCTTTCAACCATAGGCTCAATGTCCTCAATGTTGACACAACGGGAAAGGTCATAGCCGTGGGCAACAGTACGGCAGAGAGTTGTAAGCACTGCGCCACAACCGAGTTTTTCACCGATGTCACCCGCAAGAGTCCTGATATAAGTGCCTTTTGAACACCTGACATCAATTACGTACTCATTATTTTCTTCATCAGCGTTGACGAGTTCAAGCGAATAAACTGTAATCTTACGCGCCTGACGCTCAACCTCTATACCCTGACGAGCAAGGTCATAAAGTCTGACACCGTTGTGGAAAACGGCAGAATACATCGGCGGCACCTGCTCAATTTCACCGCGGAAGCAATCAAGTGCCGCTTCAAAATCAGCCTTTGTTGCATTCACTTCACGCTCTTCAAGCACTGCGCCCGTTATGTCAAGAGTGTCTGTCACAAGTCCGAGTTTTACAGTTGCTCTGTAAGCCTTGTCCTGATTTGGAATAAGGTCGGAAAACTTGCTTGCACCACCGATAAGAATCGGCAAAACACCCGTCGCCATCGGGTCAAGAGTGCCTGTATGCCCACACTTCTTACGTCCGAGCATACGACGCACACGCGCAACCGCTCCGAAAGAAGTAATCCCCTGCGGTTTATTTACACACAAAATTCCCGTCATTAAGACTCCTCCAACGCATCGCCTATCAATTCAAGAATAGTTGCTTTTGCCTGTTCAAGAGAACAATAAAACTGGCATCCCGACGCTCTCTTATGACCGCCGCCGCCAAGTTTGCCACAGATTGCGGAAGCATCAATCGGGTCACGCGTACGCATTGACACCTTATAACTGCCATCACTGCGCTCGCGGATTGTGACACCTGCAAGCACGCCCTCAATCTGACGGGGCATTGCCGCAATTCCCTCAACTTCAGTTTCGGAAATGCCGCATTTATCCATCATTTCCTGCGTTAAGACAATCAATGCACATCTGTTGTCAAAATGCATTTCAAGCCCTTCAAGCGCAAGTTTCTGAAGCATTACGTAACCATACTTCTTCGTATCAAACATCAGCTGATTTATCATACCTGCGTTTGCACCGCACTCAATAAGGTCAGCGGCTATACGATGAGTCCTGGGGGTTACATTCATATACATAAAACATCCCGTATCAGTTGAAATACCGGTGAAAATGCAGTTTGCAATAACGGGAGTAATCTCCACTCCGAGTTCTTTAAGCACAAGATAAACGTTTTCAGACGCAGCGGCACCCGTATCAAGCAAAGTGTACTTTGCGAAAAGTTTATTTGTTGAGTGGTGGTCAATGCACAAAAGTGCATTCTCCCCCACCGACTTGTATTTGCCGAGAAGTTCAACGTCCGCAACGTCAACGGCAACGATGCACTGCGGCTCAAACTCCTGCCCGGTTACATTTTCGAGGATATAAGCATACTTTTCGGGAATCTTATCAGAACACACAACCTTTGCTTTTTTGCCCAAAGATTGCAGTCCCAGACAAAGCCCATAGCCACTGCCGACGGTGTCTCCGTCGGGCTGGGCATGAGTTAAAATCAAAAAATTATCATTCTCCGCCAAAAGTTGAGCGGCCTTGTTATAGTTAATTTTCTCCGTCATCTGCCTTTGAACTTCCTCCCAATTTTTCAAAGATTTTCATACCGTGCTCTACTGAGTCATCCGCCACGAAATTGAGTTCGGGTGTTTTTCTCAGGCGAAGATGCTGACCGATCTCCCTGCGGATATAACCTGACGCTGCTTTGAGACCTTTGACCGCCAATTTTGCGGTTTCAATGCCCTCCATTGCACTCACATATACTTTCGCATAGGATAAATCACTGCTCACATCTACTCTTACAACGGTAAGCATTCCCTGAATTCTGGGGTCTTTGAGTTCACGCATTACGGCAATAACTTCTCTTTTGATATCCTCGGATATTCTGTCAGTTCTGTATCCTGCCATTGAACTAATCCTCTCTGTATTCCTCAATAATGAATGCTTCAAAGATATCGCCAACCTTGATGTCATTAAACTTCTCAAGACCGATACCGCACTCATAAGACTGCTGAACTTCCTTTACGTCATCCTTGAAACGTTTAAGGGATGACATTGTATCCTCAGTGATAATGATACCGTCACGAACAACACGGATGCCTGCGTTTCTTGTAACCTTACCACTCTGGACATAACAACCTGCGATTGTGCCGACGCTGCTGATTTTGTAAACTTCACGAACTTCAACTCTGCCGAGCTGTACTTCTCTTGTTTTCGGCGCGAGCATACCTTTCATAGCAGACTCAATCTCTTCAATACAATCGTAAATGATTCTGTACATTCTCATATCTACGCCGTCTCTTTCAGCATTGGCCTGAGCCTGCGCATCGGGACGGACGTTAAAGCCAACGATGATTGCATTTGATGCATTTGCGAGCATTACGTCAGACTCGTTAACCGCACCTACGCCACCGTGGATAACCTTTACTCTTACCTCATCATTGCTGAGTTTTTCAAGATTCTGCTTAACAGCCTCAACTGAACCCTGAACGTCACCCTTGACAATGATGTTGAGTTCCTTGACTTCACCGAGTTGCATCTGTGAGAAGAGGTTGTCAAGAGTAACTTTCTGAACGGACTCAAACTGCTCTTTCTTTGCTTTCTGCTTACGCTCTTCAACGAGTTCTCTTGCAAGACGCTCATCGCTTACTGCGTTGAATACGTCGCCTGCCTGCGGAACTTCTGCAAGACCCATAATCTCAACCGGTACGGACGGGCCAGCCTCATCAACCTTGTCACCACGGTCATTGGTCATTACGCGGACTCTGCCAACACTCATACCTGCAACCACTACGTCACCTGTTCTGAGTGTACCATTCTGTACGAGAAGAGTTGCAACAGGGCCTCTGCCCTTGTCAAGTCTTGCTTCAATTACGATACCTTTACCCGCTCTGTTGGGGTTTGCTTTGAGTTCCATCATTTCAGCAACGAGAAGAACGGATTCAAGGAGTTTGTCAATGTTCATCTTTGTCTTTGCAGACACGGGCACGCAGATAACGTCACCTCCCCACTCCTCAGGGAGAAGTTCATGCTCGGTGAGTTGCTGCATAATTTTATCGGTTGTTACACCGGGTTTATCCATCTTGTTGATTGCAACGATGATGCTTACGCCAGCCGCTTTTGCGTGGTTGATAGCCTCAATCGTCTGGGGCATAATACCGTCATCAGCAGCAACAACGAGAATTGCAATATCAGTTGCCTGAGCACCACGAGCACGCATTGAAGTAAACGCTGCGTGACCGGGAGTGTCAAGGAAAGTAATATTCTCACCGTTGATATTTACGCGATAAGCACCGATGTGCTGTGTGATACCGCCAGCCTCAGAAGAAGTTACGTTACTCTGTGTGATAGCGTCAAGGATTGAAGTCTTACCATGGTCAACGTGACCCATAACAACAACGACAGGACTTCTCTTTTCAAGGTTTTCATCAAGGTCATCACTGTCATCAATGATTCTGTCCTCAATTGTGATTACAACCTGCTTTTCAACCTTTGCACCAAGTTCAGTTGCAGCAATTTCAGCGGTATCAAAATCAATAACGTCATTTACAGTTACCATACAACCAAGCATCATAAGCTTTTTGATAACTTCGCTTGCAGTTACTTTGAGCATTGCAGCAAGTTCAGAAACAACGATTTCTTCCGGCACGGAAATTACCATCTGCGGTTTCTTTGCTCTTTCAGCAGCAATACGCGCAAGACGCTCTGCCTCTGTTTCCTTCTTTCTGAAAGTGCCCTGCTTGCCCTTCCACTGCTTTGACTTCTGTTGAAGTTTCTGCTTGTTGGAGCCCTGGTCGCGGTCATGTCTGCCACCTGCAAGGTTGTCATACTTCTCATTATATTTGTCAAGTTCTACGAAACTTGAACGTGTATCAACGTGACGCTTTTCACCCTTTGTTCTTGACTGAATCTTAACGTCATCATTTGCAGGCTTTTCAACCTTTTTCTGCTGAGCGGGTTTCTGCGTATTCTGTGTATTCTGCGGTTTCTTGTCGTCCGATTTCTTTGCGACGGGCTTCTGCTCAGTCTTTTCAGCAGGCTTTGTTTCCTTTGCGGGAGTCTTTACTTCCTGAACTTTTTCAGGCTCTTTTCTTGTTGCAAAGTAAGCATCAAAACTTTCAACTGCTGACTGCTGTGTGAACACCTCAAAAACGATATTGAGTTCTTTTTCTTCAAGAGCGGTCATATGTTTTTTGGTTTCACCTGTGTATTTTGCAAGGATATCTACAACTTCCTTGCTGCCTTTGTTAAAGTCTTTTCCGACTTCATGTACTCTGTATTTATTTAACATCAATTTTCCTCCCCGTTTTGTGTTTTTTCAATTTCATTGAGTTTGTTTGCGATTCCCTCGTCGTTGATGGTGATTACCGCGGTCTTATAAGACAGCGCATAGCCAATCTCCACCATTGAATAGTTTAACCGTTTTACCGGAATATTGCGATTCATACTCTGCAAAAGAGATTCAAACTCCTTTACAAGTCTTTCGGAGGCATCGCTTGAAAAAAGACACATACACGCTTTGCCTTTTTTTACAGAATCAATGCAAACGTCATGACCCTGCGAAATCAGGCCGGCACGTTTTGCGATGCCGAGCATCTGTAAATATCTGTCATTCGCCATCCTGTACGATTTCCTCCTCCATACGCTCATAAACCTCCTGAGGAATACTGCATTCAAAGGCACGTTCAAAACGCTTGGACTTCCTTGCTTTTTTCAGACACTCGACGGAATTGCAGATATATGCTCCCCTGCCCGCTTTCTTTGAAGTAAGGTCAAGGGAAACTTCACCATCGGGACTTTTTACAACCCTGACAAGTTCCTTCTTCGGTTTCATTTCATTACACCCAAGACACATACGCATGGGAACTTTTTTCGGTTTCATCATCAGTATCAGTCCTTTCGCCTTTGGTAGTCAACTCAAAAATTATCCCTCGTAAAATCCACTTTCGGGATGAATGTCAATTTTCCAGCCTGTGAGTTTTGCAGCAAGCCTTACATTCTGGCCCTTGTTGCCGATTGCAAGAGAAAGCTGTGTATCGGGTACTTTTACAAGACAGGTCTTGGAGCCGTCCTCTGCAACTTCAACGGAAATTACATCAGCCGGTGCAAGTGCAGCCGCGATGAATTCGCAAGCATCCTCACTGTATTTTACAATGTCAATCTTCTCACCGCCGAGAAGGTCAACAACCTTGCCAACTCTTGCGCCTCTGGGGCCGATGCAAGCGCCGACAGCATCAACGTTTTCATCAGTGCTGTGAACTGCAATCTTTGTTCTTGAACCTGCTTCACGGGAAACGGACTTGATCTCAACGATGCCATCATAAATCTCCGGCACTTCTGTTTCAAAAAGTCTTCTTACAAGACCGGGATGAGTTCTTGAAATCATTGCTCTGGGATCTCTTTCACTGCCCTTTACGTCAACGATATAGATCTTGATAAGGCTGCCCTCTTTGAGAACTTCACCGGGAACCTGCTCACTCTTGGGGAGAGTTGCTTCCGCTCTGCCGATTTCGAGAACTGCGTTGCCTGTTTTGGGATCAATGCTTACAACCTTTGCGGTTACGAGTTCCTGATTCTTGCTCTGGAACTCCTGCATTGTCTGACCTCTCTCAACGTCCTTGATGCCCTGACGCATTACGTGCTTTGCAGTCTGTGCTGCGATACGTCCGAACTTTTTGGGATCAAGTTTGATTTCAAGATAATCACCGATGTTGATTCTCTTTCTATAAGTTTTTGCGTCTTCAAGTGAAATCTCACTATCTTCACAAGTTACCTCTTCAACAACGAGTTTTCTGAGGTAAACTTTCATTGTCTGCTTCTCGGGGTCAATGTCACAGAAAACAACGTCCTTGCCGTTGTATTCACGCTTAACAGCAGTTACGATTGCATTCTGGATCTTTTCGTAAAGATACTCGGAAGGAATTCCTCTCTCCTTCTCAAGCATTTTCACCGCTTCAAAAAATTCATTATTCATTTTCCTGCACTCCTTCTGAATCAAAATCATCAAGTTTTACCCACACGGTATCACTCTTTTTAATTTCTTTTGTTTCTCCGTTTTGTTCCAAAGTTATAACATTATCCTTGAACGCTTCAAGGCTTCCGTTCAAATCACGCTCACCGTCAACGGCTCTGATGAGTCTTAACATAATCTTTCTGCCCATCATCATTTCAAAATGCTCCGGACGGGTCAACTCACGCTCAACACCGGTTGATGAAACCTCAAGATAATAACTCTGGTCAATCGGGTCAGCATCATCAAGCGGCTTGTCAAGAGCATGGCTCATATCAGCGCAATCGTCAACTGTTACACCGCCATCCTTGTCGATAAAAATTCTCAGAAACCACGATGCACCCTCCTTGACGAAACGAACATCCCACAGGGTTAAATTGAGTTCTTTCGCTATCGGCTCTGCGATAGCCCAGACCTTAGAAACCGTGTTTCCGCCTTTACTTTTTTCGCTCAAGTAATCACTTCCTCTTTTTATTTTTTAACCTTATGATTTGCGATTAAACAAACGAAAGAGCGGGTCGCCCCACTCTTCCGAATAATCTACTATAACTTACTTTGTAATTGTACAATAAAAATGCTGCTGTGTCAATAGTTTTTACGCATTATTTTGCGGTATGAGTTTAATGACGGAAATTTCAGGTCTGTTCCAGAAACGAGCCGGAACAGGATTGCTTCCAAGACCGCCTGACACGAACAATTTACTGCCATCAAGTTCATACAAACCCTTTATGTATTCACCCTTATAATCGGGAAACCACGTGTCCTCCATATAGACAGCGCCGACAAAAGGAAGCCTTATCTGACCGCCGTGGGTATCACCGCAGAGCGACAGGTCAATTCCGAATTCCGAAAACTTTTCAAAATTCTGGATATGGGCAAAAAGGATATTGTATGCGGTTTCATCAAGGGTGAATTCATTTGACAAATCAAACGTTTCAGTATAGTAAACGTTGTTTATGCCATAGAGATGCAGTTTTGTTTCACCAATCATTACAACCTCATCTTCATAATCAAGCACGTTTACGCCAACTGATTCAAGTTGCTCATCAAACTCATCAAGGTTGTCATGCTCACCATTGACGTAATAAACAGGTGCAACGGAAACAAGTTTTGTCATAAGCGCAAGGGCAACCTCACGGCCGTCCGCACTTCCGTTTGAAAACATATCACCGGTTGCAACAATAAAATCAGGATTCTGCGCAGTTATTTCATCAACAAGGTTACAGTTTTCATTACCGAAAACATAACCATGCAAATCAGAAATCTGGACAATTGTGACTTCATCCTTTATACGCGCGTCACGCACTTCAACAGTTTCAACACGCAGGGTGTAAGTATTAAACCACCAGATAAAAGCAATAACTACTACGGTTAAAATAAAGTTTACAAGCCTTTTTAAACCTTTCATTGCGGTTTACTCCATCGGCAGACCTGCAGCCGCTCTGAGTTCAAAAATCTTGTCAGTATTCTCCCACGGCAAATCAACGTCCATTCTGCCGATATGACCATAAGCGGCAATCTGACGGTAAATCGGACGACGAAGTTGCAAATCGTTGATGATTGCATACGGACGCAAGTCAAACTTTTCTTTTACGATATCGCTGATGAGGTCATCATCAACAACACCTGTGCCGAAAGTGTCAACCATAATTGAAACGGGTCTTGCAACACCGATTGCGTAAGCGAGCTGAACTTCACATCTCTTTGCAAGGCGGGCAGCAACAATGTTCTTTGCAACATAACGTGCAGCATAACTTGCACTGCGGTCAACCTTTGTCGGGTCTTTGCCTGAGAATGCACCGCCGCCGTGACGTGAATAGCCGCCGTAAGTGTCAACAACGATTTTTCTGCCTGTAAGGCCACTGTCTCCCTGCGGGCCGCCGATTACAAATCTTCCTGTGGGGTTTATGTAAATCTTTGTTTTGTCATCCATAAGTTCAAAGGGGATGATGACATTGATAACGTGCGCGAGAATATCGTTTCTGAGTTTGTCAGTTGTAACGTCCTCACTGTGCTGTGAAGAAATAACGATTGCGTCAACGCGTACGGGTTTGTTGTCAGAATCGTACTCAATTGTTACCTGAGTTTTTCCATCAGGTCGAAGATACGGAAGAATGCCCTCCTTACGAACGAGAGTAAGTCTTTTTGCAAGTTTGTGCGCAAGAGAAATCGGAAGGGGCATAAGCTCGGGTGTTTCATCACAAGCATAGCCGAACATAAGACCCTGGTCACCGGCACCAATTGAGTTGCAGTCATCATCAAAAATACCCTGCTTCAATTCAAGGGAACTGCCAACGCCCATTGCGATGTCGGGCGACTGCTTATCGATTGCGGTAAGCACTGCGCAAGTGTCAGCGTCAAAACCACCGCAGTTTGTGTAGCCGATTTCTTTGATTACAGAACGCGCGATTGACGGAATATCAACGTGGCAACTTGTTGTAATCTCACCCATTACAAGCACCTGGCCTGTTGTACAAACAGTTTCACAAGCAACTCTTGCCTCGGGGTCATTTGCAAGAATAGCATCAAGCACCGCGTCGGAAATCTGGTCACAGATTTTGTCGGGATGTCCTTCTGTTACGGATTCGGAAGTAAATAAACGTTTTCTCATTATCAGATCATTCCTTTCGTTTTAATTCAAAAAAATTCCGCAGGGCGAGCCTGCGGATACACAGTCTCATCTCTCGGTCAAGCCGCAGGATTTAGCACCTTGCAAATGCAGGTTGCCGGACTTCACAGGGCCTGTCCCTCAGTCACTCTTGATAAGTTATTATTTACTTGTCAGTCGCATTATAGCATATCATCGGGCATAATGTCAATACACTTTATCAATCGTTTATATCAATCCCCTCTTCACCCGTTTTGCTGACCTGTACCTTCACTTCAAGATTAAACTCAAGCGTTGGCAAAACCTCCTCCCACAATGGTGAAACATCGCGGTAAACATCGGGACATTGCTGCCACAATATTTTGCCAAGGCGGAATACGTCACTGCGGTATTCGGTAAGGCATTTTGTGAGTGCACTGTCCATCTGACCTTTGATAACGTCAACGTAAGCGGATTCAATCTCACGCATCTGCTGACGATTCAGGGAATTGCTCTCCTTGCCGTCAACCTGGTCAATATTGAGCATACAATCAACAAAAATGCTATAAGTTATTTTGCCGTCAATTACAGAAACCTCAACATCTGTGTCCGCTTCGATTATTTCTGCACTGACCATATTCTGCGATGCGGTTTCACAGACAAGCGTGCCATACTGCACCTTATCATTGACCCACAGAAGACCTTTTGTTTCATCTTCATTCAATTCACCAACAAGTTTCATATTGTTGAAAATTGCAGTGCCACTCACTTTCACAGACTCCTTGTCACCGTCTTTTACAACTTCCACAACCGGAAGATAGGAATCAGACGTTTTTTCAAGAGTTGAGATTGCAATATCAATAATTTCGGTTTCAGGCACGCAGGAATAATACGCTCCGACGGTTATGATGTTTTGTATTTCTTCAGCAGGATTCAGCACCTCTCCCATATCACAACCCAGTATTTCTGACGCGCTGCCCCTTGCGATTGCAACAAGGACATAGGGACGCATTTCGGCATTTCTGTAAAGAAAATCAAAGACGGTCTGCAAGCCCTCCTGCGCCATTTCCTCCCCGATAATCACAATACGGTTATGAGAATAATAGGGTTTCTTTCCGACCTGAGTTGTGACCTGCGTTATTGCATAGGGCACGGACTCGCCCACCGCTTCAAAGACTTTTGTAAGCACTCCGCTCAGCTCCGAGTTTGACCCACGATTTTTTGAAAGGTCATAGACCATAAACGACACTTCATACTGCTCGTTTTTATAATCAATTCCCACGCCCTGCGCTAACGCCATATCTTTAAGCTGGTCCTCTTTTGCATTACAACCTGAAAGAATGAATGAAACTGCAACAAGAAAAAAAGCGACTATTCGTTTTGATTTACGCAAGGTGTTTCATCCCCTTTCTTTTTCTTTATGATATTCACTATCAGGAATATCAGCGGAAGGACAACACTTGCAAGAAGCGTCACAACCGCCGTCACGATATAATTTGACACGGCAAGATAATTTTCAAACGAGCGTGATGCATACATTGAAAAAGCAAAAATCACAAGCACTGACAATATCACCAGCACTTTGTGTCTTTTCCCATTTGTGACGTACCCCATACATTTGCCTGAAACACAGATAAGCACCGCCGCTTTGATAAAATCGCCCGCAATCCATACTCCGCTCAATATGGCATCAAAGCGATGAAAACTGCCGATACGCGCCAATGAAACAAGGGTGTAAACGGGGAAAAGTTGCACCGCACTGTACTCACCAAGAATGCTGATAACAAGAAACGCAAGTAACGTCACACTCAGCCAGAAAACAATGACAAACGTTATTGCGGTCTTTTTTATTCCGCCAACTATCTGCGGAGCAAGAATTCCAAGCATCGCAATCTCAATAAACCGTGAAGCGTCAATAAAAGATTCACTGACAACGCCTGAAACTCCGTTATAGAAAAGAGGTCGCAGGTTGAGAAAATCAACCTCACCGACAAGCACAAAACACGAAAAGAGCATACTCAGAATCAGAATTGTGAAAATAAACAGCGATGCTCTTGCAATTGCTTCAATTCCGAGAAATGCGGCATAACACGCGGCAGCAAGAATGATTATGATGAATATTGCGGTCTTTGACTCAACGAGCAAAACGGAAGTTATGAAAAGGCTGAACCGGCTTATTGTCACAATTACAGTGTAAGAAAAGGCCAGAGAATAAAACAGTGCAACGGGTTTTGTCAGGGGGTTTGCATCACGCGCTATGCAGTCGATTATATTGCAGTCTTTGTTACGTTTTGTCAGAAAATACACGGGCAGGAAAAACAAAGAAATCATCGCCATTGAAAAGAGTATTGAAACAAGTTTGTCAACATTGCGCGTCATTGTTTCTCCGCTCGGGATATAGGTCAATGCAACAAGCATATAACTTATAAAAATCAGCATAAAAGCCTGACGCCAGCTTATCATCTGCTTTTTCATACAATCACCTTTCCTTCGTTTTCTCTTCACTACCATAAGCATTCTGCACTTTGAAAACGCGTTTACTCAGAGTTTTCCACCCAAGACGCAAAACTCCGTCGCGCATCGCCCTGACATCAAACGGTGCAAACGGAGAGGTGTAAGGTATGCCGTAAGGGTCAATTGAGCAGATATTGATCAAGATAAGCGTCAGCAGAATCAGCACGCCGAAGATGCCGGTAAACCCACCAATGAGAATAAAGAGTAATCTCAGCACCGCGGAAGCATCATAAAGAGTTGGCACAAGGAAAGCACTGATTGCGGTAAACGCGACAACCATTACCATCGGCGCACTGATGATGCCCGCTGTTACTGCGGATTCACCTATGACAAGCGCACCGACAACGCTTATTGTATTGCCTACGGGTTTTGGAAGTCGCAGACCCGCCTGATGCAATATTTCGTAAATTATATGAATTATAAACGCTTCCATCGCAAGCGAAAACGGTGTACGCGCTTCTGATACCGCTATGTCATACAACAGCGATTCGGGTAATAATTCAGGATGGAAGGTGCCTATTGCAACATACAATCCCGGCAGAATTATTGAAATGAAAAAAGAGAAATATTTGAGCATTCTTGAAAACGTTGCGTAAAAAGGGCGGTTGCAATAATCATCAAAGGATTGAAAATTCTCACTGAAAAGATACGGCACGATGAGCACTAACGGCGCACCGTCAATTATTATTCCGACCCTGCCCTCAAGCATTTTGGCGCACAGTGTGTCCGGGCGTTCAACGTAACCAACTCCGGAGAAAAAGGACAACCTTTTTGTATCAAGAAACGGCTGTATATAGCCTGATTCAAGCACACTGTCAATTTTGATTTTTTTGAGTCTTTGCCGCACCTGACTCAGAATACTTTCACTCACGCGGTCAGCAAGATAACACATTATGACGGATGTTGAACTTTCCTCCCCTATTTCAAAAGTTTCAAAACGCAAAGACGGAGTTTTGAGACGCCTGCGCACCATTGTCATATTTATCCGCGCGACCTCAACAAAACTTTCACGCGAGCCTCTGTCGGTGATTTCCATAATCGGCTCACTTATTCCACGGCGGTCAAAGCCACGCACATCAATCATCAGCGACCTTGGGACACCATCAATCAGCATTGCGCACGAGCCACCCATAACACCTTTGAGCAATGAGTCAAAATCAAAAATTTCCGTTTGCTCGCTTGCGCACAGGAGTCTGTCGCGGATGCAGGCATATTTCAGAGTCGGATTATCGGGCATTAAATCGCAGGTAAGAATCGGTCGCAATACCGCTTCGCCTATAAGTATTTTATCGGACAAACCCTCACAAGTTATCAGCACAGCATTACTATCCCCCGCTTTGAAACGACGAAGCACAAGGTCGGAATCCTGTGAATTAAGCTCATACAAATAATTTATGTTATCCTCCAACGATAGAAAAAGTTTTTTGCAATCAGTTTCACGCATAACATCACTGCCCTTTCCGTTTATAAAAGATTTCCCGCACAACCCGCATTTATTCAAAGCAGTGGCATAAAAAAGAAAAACCTGCCAAAACTTATTGGCGAGGTGGTTTATTTGCTGATTACACTTACACGTTCGGTAATCCTTTATTTTGTTGTTATAATCGCTATACGATTGATGGGCAAAAGACAGATTGGTCAATTGCAACCATCCGAACTTGTGATAACAATCCTTATATCAGAAGTTGCAGCAATACCTATCCAGGACAACTCCTTGCCGCTCATTACTGCGATTATTCCGGTTATGGTGCTGATTTGTCTTGAAATAATTCTTTCTGTGATAAGTATGAAAAGCATTGTAATAAGAAATGCTTTCAGCGGAAAAGCGGTTACTGTTATTGAAAACGGTAAAATAAACATAAAGAAAATGAAGAGTCTGCGTTTTACAACTGACGACCTGATTGCAGCGTTAAGGCAACAGGATGTTTTTGACATTGACGAAGTTGACACTGCGATTGTTGAAACAAACGGCTCACTGAGTGTGCTGAAAAAAGCGGAGCATCAGACGGTCACTGCGCACATTTTGTCAATTCCGACTCAGGAACAAGGTGTCCCGCAAGTGCTTATTGCTGACGGGAAAATTGTGAAAGAAAACATTGGTGTTTACGGAATTGATGAAGAACGAATCAACAAACATCTTGATGAAAACGGAATTAAAATCAGTGACGTTTTTTTGCTGACTGTGAACAGAACCGGACAATTCAACACGGTTAAGATTGACAAAGGAAATGAATAAAAATGAAGAGAACCTGGATTGCGATTACTATACTGACGATTACGATTGCTTTTTGTATATGCGGATTTTTTGTTGTTGAATCAAGGGGCGAAAAACTGACGCAGATGATTGACGGTTACGCTGCGCAGATAAGCGAAAGCCCTGACGCTGACCTTAAAGAAATTGCTGAAAAAATAAATAAAGAGTGGAGCAACAACTCCACCCTTTTCAAATCAATATTTATCCACAATGAGTTTTCGGAGATTGAAACACTGCTTAAAAAACTGCACGTTTACGCAAAGCAGAATGACAACGAATCATTTTATGAAAACTGCAACGAGGCAGTCTCACGGCTACATTGCGCACTTGACGATCAAAAACCGAAAATACAGAATATATTCTGATTATTTGTCATTGAGAAGTTTTGCAAGTTCAGTCATAAAGGTGTTGATATCCTTAAACTGACGATAAACGGAAGCAAAACGGACATAAGCAACTTCATCAATTGCTCTGAGTTTATCCATTACAAGTTCACCGATGTATGTTGTTGTAATCTCCCTGTCAAGCGAATTCTGGAGTTTGAGTTCAATATCACTGATTGCTTCCTCAAGAGTTGCGATTGAAACGGGGCGTTTTTCACACGCACGCAACATACCGCCAAGCAACTTGTTACGGTCAAACTGCTCCCTTGACTTGTCTTTCTTGACAACGATGAGCGGAATGCTCTCAATTACTTCGTAAGTGGTAAATCTCTTGGCACAACTGATACACTCACGTCTGCGTCTGATACGCTCGCCCTCATCAGTCGGGCGGGAATCAACAACCTTGCTCTCTTCATATCCGCAAAAAGGACACTTCACCTGAATCAACTCCAAACATACTATATATTGTGTTTATTCTATCACAGTTTTTCTATTTTTTCAAGCATAATTATTCAACTTGACATAAATAACTTACAAGTATAAAATAAGTTTCAGAAAGGGTTGAATGATTGAAATGAAAAATCATAAAAATATTATTGTATCAGTAATCGTTGCAGTGATAATTGTGGCAGTTGCGGTTTGCGTTTTTGTGTTTTTACCAGACAGCGAAAACTCCGTAAAAACAGTTGTGCAAAGATTTAACGATGCTCTTTTCCCAAACATCAACACACAAGAAATTGAGAGTTGCGTTGGCGAAAAGGTTTACGCTGTCCGTTTTGATGACGGCGGATATTTTGAGGACAGATACGGCCGCACACGCGACCAGATTGTCTATTATTACGGAGAAGAATTCAGTTCTGAATTAAGTAATATTGAAGTAACGGAAACAAACGAAACGGACAGAAACTCAATTATAAGAGAATACAAATCAAAGTATTCCCTCACGGTTGACGATGCAAAAACAGTAAATTTCACTGTTACACTTAAAAGCGAATATGGTGAAAAGTCAAGAAATCAATCACTCACAATTCTTAAAATTGATGGCGACTGGTTTGTGTATGACTACGACGCATACTGGTTTGCGTTTATGTAAAACATTATACTTGTTTTTTTATTATTCCTATTGTATAATAAAATTTCAGAATACTAAATGAAGGGAGACGGCCGCACGATATGAACATTCTTATCATCAGTTCACAATATCCGCCAATCAACAAGGCGAATTTATACACTGAAAATATGTCACTGCATTACACAGCAAGACAATGGGCAAAGATGGGCCATAACGTAATTGCTTTCCCTCTCTTTCTTCAGTCCGAATCATTTTTGAGCGACCCGCGTAATTTTTATTCAAAAAAGATTTTTGAAACAACTGCGGATAACGTTTCACTTTACATCAAAGACATCAAACTTTCATCATCAAAGAACGGTGTTAAAAAGAGAATGCTGAGAAGTGCGGCAAAGCAGTACAGAAAACTGCTCAAGACACTGCCGCCGATTGACCTGCTGATAGTCCACGAGCCGACTTCAGCGTATGACATTGCGGATTATCTGCGAATCCCCTGCCACAAGGTTGCGGTTTTCACAACAAAGGACGCAACAACGCTCAGGATTCCCAAGTTTGCAAGATACAACAAGATTTACGATGCGTTTGCATTTACACTTGATTCCGTCCAGACGAAGATAAAGAACATCACAAAAACAGACAAGCCCTGCGTTGTTACCTGCTCTGAGACACCGAATTTCATAATGCCCGAAAGAATTGACAAGGTATGGGACGAGGAGAAACTCCGCCTGCTTTTCATTGGCGAACTGACACCATTCAGAAACCTTGACGTGATAATCAATGCGCTTTCAAAAACAAAGAACAGGGACAAGATGCACCTTGATATCATCGGCATCGGCTCAATGGAGCCTGCGCTTCACAGGCTGATTGCAAACCTTGGTCTTACAGATATTGTAACATTCCGCGGCTCAATGCTCAAAGCAGACGCGTTCAGGATAATCCGTGAATCAGACGTCTTTATAATGGCTAACAGCCACGTCACATTTGGTCTGTCATACCTTGAAGCAATGTCACAGGGTTGCATTCCCGTTTGCGTTGAGGACAGCAGAATTGACGGCATTGTAAAACACGGAATCAACGGATATATTTTAAAAGAAAAAGACACCGATGCACTCACGCAGTGTCTTGACCAGATTGCTGAAATGCCAATCAAAGAACGCTCCGCAATTTCAGACGCAACCATTGAAACTGTAAGCGGTCTGACCGAAGAAAAAATTGCGGCAAGATACCTTGACGTTATTCTCAGCACGATGAAAAAATCAAAATAAAAAACTGAAATCCTTGGAGAAAACTCCAAGGATTTTTTGTTTATAAAAATAATAAACTCCATAGTGTAGCGCCTGAAAAATTCAAGCAGCACTCTATGGAGATTATCAACTACAGTATTGTTTAAGAGCGTATTGATAAATTAGTCGATCTCAACAACAATCTTGGAGTTTGAGCGGTTAGCTGTTGCTCTCATGACTGTACGGATGGCCTTTGCTATACGTCCCTGTTTACCAATTACTCTGCCCATATCATTCTCAGCTACGTGCAAATGATAAACAACTACACCATCTTCTCTGGGCTCATCGACGTCAACTTTGACCATGTCCGGCTCTTCTACAAGCCCTCTTGCGATAGTAATAAGTAATTCCTTCAATTGTTCCACCTCCGTTAGTTGGCACGATAATTATAATACATTGTTCTTCTTAAACAAAGATTTTACTGTATCAGTCGGCTGAGCACCTGTGGAAATCCACTTCTGAGCCTTCTCTACATCAATCTTTACCTCAGCGGGTTCTGTTGTAGGATTGTAGTAACCGATTTCTTCGATGAAACGACCATCTCTCGGATATCTTGAATCTGCAACAACAATTCTGTAAAACGGAGCCTTCTTTGCACCCATTCTACGAAGTCTGATTTTTACTGCCATTTGTATTCACCTCCACACAAAACTTGTATCTACATCACCATTGTGATTATAGCAAATTAAAATCCGAATCCGCCGCCGTTATTGCCGAATTTGCCGAGCATACGCGCTGCGCCCTTTTTGCCCTTCATTGATGAGAACTGCTTCATCATCTTCTGCATCTGTCTGTACTGAGCGAGCAGACGGTTGACATCCTCAACCTGCTTGCCGCAACCTGCAGCGATACGGCGTTTTCTTGACGGATTGATAATATCCGGATTTTCTCTCTCCTTCTTTGTCATTGAGAGAATAATCGCTTCCATAACGTTGAACTGATTTTCATCAACGTCAACGTCCTTTATCTTACTTCCCACACCGGGAATCATTGAGAGCATCTGTTTGAGTGAACCCATCTTGCGAACCTGTCGGGTCTGGTCAAGCAAATCGTTGAGGTCAAACTTGTTTTTACGAAGTTTTTCTTCAAGTTCCTTTGCTTTCTTTTCGTCGATCTGCTGCTCTGCTTTTTCAATGAATGAGAGCACGTCACCCATTCCGAGAATTCTTGAAGCCATTCTGTCGGGATGGAATTCTTCAAGTTCATCAAGTTTTTCACCGACACCGATGAATTTGATGGGCTTGCCTGTAACTGCCTTTACTGAAAGTGCAGTACCGCCCCTTGTGTCACCGTCAAGTTTTGTGACGATAACGCCATCAATTCCGAGCGCCTGATTGAATTTATCCGCAACGTTTACCGCATCCTGACCGACCATTGCGTCAATTACAAGGAGAATTTCATGCGGGATTACTTCGGATTTGATTGATTTGAGTTCATCCATCAACTCCTCGTCAATATGCAGACGACCTGCGGTATCAAGGAATACGTAATCGTTACCGTGGTCCTTTGCGTGCCTGATTGCTTCTTTTGCAATTTTGACGGGATTTTCTGTGCCCATTTCAAAAACGGGTACACCCGCTTTTTCACCAACAACCTGAAGCTGTTTGATAGCAGCGGGACGATAAATATCACACGCAACAAGGAGAGGTCTGTGACCCTTCTTTTTGAGCATCATTGCAAGTTTTGCACTGTGGGTTGTTTTACCTGAGCCCTGCAAACCGCACATCATTACAACTGTCGGCGGTTTGGATGCAGTCGCGATTCTTGTCTGTGTGCCACCCATGAGAGCGGTCATTTCTTCTTTTACGATTTTGATAACCATCTGCGCGGGAGTAAGACTCTCCATTACCTGAGCGCCCACTGCCCTTTCGCTGACCTTGGATGTAAAATCCTTTGCGACCTTATAGTTTACGTCCGCTTCAAGCAAAGCAAGGCGGACTTCACGCATTGCATCTTTGATATCTGACTCCGTCAACTTTCCTTTGGAACGGAGTCTTTTAAAAGCATTATTAAGTTTATCGGTAAGTCCTTCAAATGCCATTTCGGAAAGCCTCCCTTATTACTGTGTTTCCGTAAGTTGACTCAACAACTCCTCAATTTTGTCCACCTTGTTGCCAAGTTCTCTGGACATTCCGTGATAAGAGTTGTACTTTTTGATTTCTGCAACAACGCGACGGATGTCATCAATCTTTTGCAGATTCTCCCTGAAACGCTTTTCAAAGCCGAGTTTACTCTCCATATCAAGCAGTTGCGCCTCCGCCCTTTTGATTGCGTCACGCACACCCTGACGGGTTATCCCCTCATTTGCGGCAATTTCCGCAAGGGACAAATCCTCATCATAATACAAGGAGAGAAAATCACGTTGTTTTTCCGTAAGCATTGCGCCGTAAATATCGACAAGCATTGTAATCTCTAAATTCTGCGCCATTGCCAACACCCCAAAAAATCAGTGTGTAAAGCACTTTATCTTTACACCCATTGAATTGTAACAGAATAATTGTGATATGTCAAGCATATTTTCAATAAAAAAAGAGTGGAAATCAAGAAAATTTCCACTCAGTCAAAATTACTGTTTGCTTTTTATGTATCTGTCAATATCGGCTGCGGCTTTTTTACCTGCACCCATAGCAAGAATTACTGTTGCAGCACCTGTAACAGCGTCACCACCTGCATAAACACCCTCTCTTGAAGTGAGGCCGTTTTCATCAGCGATGATGCCACCCCAGCTGTGAGTATCAAGTCCCTTTGTTGTGGATTTGATAAGCGGGTTGGGAGAAGTACCGATTGACATAATTACGCAGTCAATGGGAAGTTCGTGCTCACTATTTTCCTTGACAACGGGACGTCTTCTGCCTGACTCATCAGGCTCACCGAGTTCCATCTCAACGCAACGGATGCCCTTTACATTTCTGTTGTCATCACCAGTGATAGCAACGGGGTTTGTGAGAAGTTTGAAGATGATGCCTTCTTCTTTTGCGTGCTCAATCTCCTCAAGTCTTGCGGGAAGTTCTGACTCGGAACGTCTGTAAACAATGTAAACTTCGTCAGCGCCAAGTCTCTTTGCGCAACGGGCAGCGTCCATTGCAACGTTACCGCCACCAACAACTGCAACCCTGCTTGCCTTCTTGATAGGAGTTGAACTGTTATCTCTGTAAGCTTTCATAAGATTTACTCTTGTGAGGAACTCGTTTGCGGAGTAAACACCGTTAAGGTTTTCACCGGGGATATTCATAAACTTGGGCAAGCCTGCACCGGAGCCGATAAACACTGCTTCAAAACCTTTTTCAAAAAGTTCATCAATTGCAAGAATCTTACCGATAACCATATTTGTTTCAATCTTAACGCCGATTGCTTTAAGATTGTCAATCTCTTTCTGAACGATTGACTTGGGAAGTCTGAATTCAGGAATACCGTAAACAAGTACACCGCCTGCAAGGTGGAGCGCTTCAAATACAGTTACGCTGTAACCAGCCTTTGCAAGGTCACCTGCACAAGTAAGACCGGCGGGACCTGCACCGATAACTGCAACTTTATGACCATTGCTTACGGGCATTGCCGGCTTGTCCGTACAGTTTGCATTGTGATAGTCAGCAACAAATCTTTCAAGACGGCCGATTGCTACGCTTTCGCCCTTGACCGCTCTGATACATTTCTGCTCACACTGTGTTTCCTGCGGACATACTCTGCCGCATACTGCGGGAAGTGAACTTGACTTTACGATGATGTCGTAAGCCGCTTCAAACTCACCCTGAGCAACTTTTTCAATAAATTCGGGGATGTTGATAGAAACAGGGCAACCTGTAACACAGGGCTTATGCTTACAGTTAAGGCATCTCTGAGCCTCATCGATAGCCTGCTCCCTTGTGTAACCGAGGGCAACTTCCTCAAAGTTTTTGTTTCTGATGCCGGGCTCCTGTGAAGGCATCTCATTCTTTTTGAGTGACATATTAGCCATCTTTACGCTCCCCCTTTTTGAGAAGATTACATGTGTCCTCGTGGCACTTCTTTTCAAAACCTTTATACATTCCTGAACGCGCAATAGCCTCATCAAAATCTACTTCATGACCGTCAAAGTCAGGGCCGTCAACACAAGCAAACTTTGTCTTGCCGCCAACTGTGAGTCGGCAACCGCCACACATTCCGGTACCGTCAACCATTACGGGATTCATACTTACAACAGTTTTTACGCCGTACTGTTTTGTAAGCATACATACGAATTTCATCATTACAAGCGGACCGATAACGATAACTTCATCGTACTTCTCGCCTGACTCAATGAGTTTTTTGAGTGCATCTGTAACAAGACCCTTTTCACCGTGGCTGCCATCGTCAGTCATAACGTAGAGTTCATCACTTGCTGCTTTGAACTCATCCTCAAGAATAACAAGGTCCTTTGTTCTGAAACCGACAACGGAATGAACAACACAACCGTTATTGTGAAGTTTCTTTGCAATCGGGTAAGCGATAGCACAACCTACGCCACCGCCGACAACTGCAACCTTTTTGAGTCCCTCTGTTTCAGTTGCAACACCGAGAGGGCCAACAAAGTCAAGCACGCGGTCGCCTTCTTTGAGACTGTTCAACTTTTCGGTGGTTGCGCCAACAACCTGGAAAATGATTGTTACAGTACCTGCTTCTCTGTCAAAGTCAGCGATTGTGAGCGGAATTCTCTCACCATCTTCGTCAACACGGAGAATGATAAACTGACCCGGCTCTGCTTTTTTTGACATATAAGGCGCTTTGATATCCATCAATGTTACTGTTGGATTAAGTTCCTTTTTTCTCGTAATTTCAAACATTACGCTTCCACCCTTTACTTTGATTGTAGGGCGACCTGTCGGCCGCCCTTGATTTTTTGTTTATAATGTTTTGAGGATTATACGCAACCCTGAGCCTTCATAGCCTCAGCAACCTTGAGGAAGCCTGCGATGTTAGCGCCTGCCATATAGTTGCCGTCAAGACCGTACTGCTTTGCAGCATCGTCACAAGCCTTGAAGATATTCTTCATGATGCCCTTGAGTTTGTTGTCAACTTCTTCAAAAGACCAGGAAAGTCTTTCGCTGTTCTGGCTCATTTCAAGACCTGATGTTGCAACGCCGCCTGCGTTTGCAGCCTTTGCAGGACCGTAGAGCATATTGTTAGCAAAGTAAACTGCGATTGCTTCCGGTGTTGAAGGCATATTTGCACCCTCAGACACACAGTAGCAGCCATTCTTTGCAAGGATTTCAGCACTCTCACCGTCAATCTCATTCTGTGTTGCACAGGGAAGTGCGATGTCACACTTAACTGTCCAGATGCCTTTGCAACCCTCTGTGTAAGTTGCATCGGGATGAGTGTTTACATACTCCTTGATTCTCTTTCTCTCAACTTCCTTGATCTGCTTTACGCAATCAAGGTCAATACCGTTGGGATCATAGATGTAACCGTTACTATCGGAAAGAGCAACAACCTTTGCGCCGAATTCAGTTGCCTTCTGTGTTGCGTAGATTGCAACGTTACCGGAACCTGAAATTACAACTGTGCTGCCCTCAAAGCTCTTGCCGTTTGCTCTGAGCATTTCATTTGTGAAGTAGCAAAGGCCGAAGCCTGTTGCTTCCTTTCTTGCAAGAGAGCCACCGTAAGTAAGACCCTTACCTGTGAGAACGCCTGTGAACTCATTTGTGATTCTCTTATACTGACCGAACATATAGCCGATCTCTCTTGCGCCTGTGCCGATGTCACCAGCGGGAACGTCGCAATCAGCGCCGATATGTCTGTAAAGTTCTGTCATAAAACTCTGGCAGAAACGCATAACTTCTCCGTCACTCTTGCCTTTCGGGTCAAAGTCGGAGCCGCCTTTACCGCCGCCCATGGGAAGAGTTGTAAGGCTGTTTTTGAACACCTGCTCAAAGCCAAGGAACTTGATAATGCCAAGGTAAACGGAGGGATGGAGTCTGATACCGCCCTTGTACGGACCGATTGCGGAGTTGTACTGAACGCGGAAACCTCTGTTAACCTGAGTCTTGCCCTGGTCATCAACCCACGGCACGCGGAAGATAATCTGTCTTTCCGGCTCAACGAGTCTGTCAAGTACGCCGTCAGCTACGAGATCGGGACGCCTTTCAATTACGGGTTCAAGGCTTTCGAAAACTTCTGTTACTGCCTGGATGAACTCTTTTTCGCCTACGTTTCTGTTTTTTACTGTTTCAAGCAAATCAATCATATACTGATTTTTCAATGCCATTTTAAAAACCTCCTTGAATTTGTTGGGATTCATCTTTTCGACTTGATATTATAACACATACGATACGGATATTACAATAGTTTTTTGATATTATTTTATATAATTATAAAAGTAATTTATAGTTATGACAGCGGAGTTATTTGAGTTGCGCGATTGTGACGCCCGTTTCGCCCTCACCGAAAGTTCCAAGACGGAAAGTGCGGATTGAGGGATGCTTTTTAAGATACTGATGCACACCCGCACGCAGCACTCCTGTGCCTTTGCCGTGAATGATTGTGATTTCATTTACGCCGAGAGTAAGACTTGAATCAATGAAGAAGTCAAGTTCAAGCATTGCTTCCTCAACATTTTTGCCGCGGATATCAATGCTCTGTACCGCTGACGCTTCAATCTTTGCATTGAGTCGGGAAACATTTCTGTGGGCGCTTCTTTCGGGCTGTTTCTTCGGCGCTGACACAAGACGGACATCGGTGAGTTTAACCTTTGTTTTTATCATTCCAACAGTTACTCCGACCTGACCCTTTTTATCAGGCAATTCGGTGACTGTGGCATTGGTTTTCATCGGTTTGATAAAGACTGTATCACCAACTACAAGATCTCTTGGAAGGACATAATCACCATCGTCCTCATCATCACGCTCATAACTTGAAGCCTCGTCAAGTTTATTCATTGAAGATTTCATCGCTTGCTTTGCTCTGGTGTACAATTCCTTTGCGTCCGCTTTTTCTTTCTCCTTATAAAGACGCTCAAGTTCATCAACCATTTCTTCGCCCGCACGACGCGCTTTTTCAGCAATTCGTTTTGCTTCACTCTGCGCTTTGAGAATCTCTTTATCATAAACCTGATCAATCTGCTCGCGTTTTGCTTTTGCTTTTTCAAGTTCTTCACGCGCCTGACGCTTCATTTCTTCCGCCTGTGCGCGTTCTTTTTCCATAGCGATACGGCTCTGTTCAAGTTTTTCACTGACAAGTTCAAACTTCTTGCTTTCAGCGCTGACAAGTTCACTTGCACGCGCTATTACAGACTCCGCAATACCAAGACGCTGTGAAATTGCAAACGCGTTGGAGCGGCCAGGTGCGCCAATCAAAAGACGATAAGTTGGTCTGAGCGTTGCAACATCAAACTCACAACTTGCATTCTCTACCCCATCGGTATCAAGTGCATACGCTTTGAGTTCCGCATAATGAGTTGTTGCGGCAATCTTTGCGCCTTTTGCGTTGAGCGCTTCGAGAATTGCAATTGCAAGCGCTGCGCCCTCAATCGGGTCAGTACCGGCACCAAGTTCATCAAGGAGAATCAGAGTGCGGTCATTTGTATGTTCAAAAATATCAATTATGTTTGTTATATGAGCAGAGAAAGTTGAAAGCGACTGCTCAATTGACTGCTCATCACCGATGTCAGCAAGCACGTCATCAAAGACGGAAATCTCACTGCCCTCCTCACACGGAAGCATAAGACCGCACATCGCCATAAGGGTGAATAATCCCAGAGTTTTGAGCGATACGGTTTTGCCACCCGTGTTGGGACCTGTGATTACAAGAGTTTTATAATCAGTGCCGAGCCTTATATTTATCGGCACAACCTGCTTTTGATTTATAAGCGGATGTCTTGCACTGATAAGATTGATTCTGCCCTCATTATTGATTGCAGGTTTTGAAGCACGCATATTGTGGGCAAGACGAGCCTTTGCAAAAATTATATCAAGGGAAACGGCACAGTCAAAACTTTGCATAATTGTGTCCGCAAATTCACTTGTCTGTGCGGAAAGTTCCGCAAGGATGCGGTCAATTTCGTGACGCTCCTTTGATTCAAGGACTTTGATTTCATTGTTTGCTTCAACAACCGCTGTCGGCTCAACGAACAACGTTGCACCACTTGAAGAAGTGTCATGCACCATACCCGAAACTTCGGAGCGATACTCAACCTTGACAGGCACAACGTATCTGCCGTTTCGCATTGTGACAATCGGCTCCTGCAAGAATTTCTGATAATGGGTTGAATGGAGCATACTGCCGAGTTGCTCCCTGATTCTTGAAGACGCATTACGCTTCTTTCTGCGGATGTCAGCAAGTTCGGGAGAAGCATTATCCGCCATTTCATCCTCTGATATGATTGCACCAAAAATCCGCTCTTCAAGGAATTTGTTGGGGATAAGATTTTCAAAATAGGAATCAACACTTGTCTTGACAGAACTTGAATGGCTACGCCACTCACCCACTCCGCGAACTGTTCTCAGAAATTCCGCGATGTCAAGAAGTTCCTTCATATTGAGAAGTCCGCCCGCTTGTGAACGTCTGACAGAATTGCTGATATTGCGCACACCTGAAAAAGACGGAGCACCGTACTTCTGCAACATTACAAAAGCATCGTCCGTCATCTGAAGAAGGTGGGACACCTCCAGAAAACTGTTATCCGGTTTTATTTCAAGGCACAATTCCCTGCCGCTCGCACTCTGCGCCTGTTCGGAAAGTTTTTCCAGAACTTTATTAAGTTCAAGGGCCTTGTTAGTCTTTTTAAGTTTCATTTACTAAAGTTCCTTTACACTGTTATAAAAATCAAGGGCGGAAAAACTACGCTGAAGCTGCATCATTATATATTTTTCCGTAACTTCACTCAGCTGTTTAAAGCCCTCATCACTCATATTGAAAGAGAAAATTTTCATCACGTCGGACTCAATGATATGACGCATTGCAGAAACAACACCGCCCGACACAACCGCGTACGCTCTGCTCCGGGAGTTGCGACACTCAGGACAACATATCACCGCATTGACAAAATCAAAGACGTAACGCTCACCGCCGACAGTGCCGCAGATATCACAACATTCAAGCGACGGCATATAACCACACATGCACGCGACCCGCAACTCAACGATTGCTTTCAGTTGCTCGGGTTTCTTTTTGCCATTATGTAGAAAATACAAAGCGTTGAGCATTATTTTCAGAAGTTCATCGCTTTGATTTCCCTCGGGTGCGACTTCGGCAACGAGTTGAGTGAAATACTGTGCAAGAGCAACCTTTTCAACATCCTGCCACAAGCCGAAATAAACCTCAATCGCTTCCGCTTCGGTGACGCGGTTTGCCGTCCTGCCGAGTTTGATGGTGAAACGGGAATAACTGAGCAGTTGCGTTGCACTCTGCAACCCGCTCTTTGCCTTGCCTGCCACTTTGACAAACGCGCGGACAATGCCCGCGTTGCGTGTCAGCAAAGTTATAAGACGGTCATTTTCACCGATATTCTGTTCTTTCAAAACCAGCGCTTCGGTCTGCATCACCATCGCCTTTTTTCACCACCAGATTTTCTATATCACAACGGCGGTAGTTAAGATAATCCTCCGCACTACCACTGCTTAAAAACTTCTGCCACAGGGCATCTTTCTGAGTCATTCAAACCCCTCCCGAAAAATATTGTTTACGGATGGAGTTTTTTATAAACAAGGAAATTTTAACTAATTAAGGTCAAGTCCGAAGTTGTGGATAAGACCCTCTCTGTTACGCCAGTCTTCCTTTACTTTTACCCAGCACTGAAGGTTGACTTTGAAGTCAAAGAACTTTTCAATATCGTGGCGTGCATTTGTTGAAACACGTTTGAGCATTGCGCCGCCCTTGCCGATAATGATACCTTTGTGACTTTCTTTTTCACAATAAATAATCGCTTCAATGTCAAGAATGTCTTTATCTTCACGCTCTCTCATCTTCTCAACGGACACAGCGATTCCGTGCGGAATCTCCTTGTCAAGAAGTCTGAGAAGTTTCTCTCTGATAATTTCGGAAACGATAACACGCTCGGGCTGGTCAGTGAGAGTGTCCTCATCAAAGAAATGCTCACTCTCAAAAGTCTGCGCACAAAGTTCGGAATAAAGCGCGTCCATACCGCTTGAACTTTTTGCAGACACCGGCACAACCGCGTCAAAGTCATAGAGTTTTGTAAGTTCAAGAATACGCTGCATAATATCAGCCTTGTTGACAACTGTGTCAACTTTGTTTATTGCAAGGATTGCGGGAATCCTGCCTTTTTTGAGTTTGTCGATAAGTTCAAGTTCAGCGGGTTTTATTTCACCATAAGGCTCAACAACAAACAAGCACGCATCAACGCCCGAAATGCTTTCACCAACCGCTTTGATCATATTCTGACCGAGTTTGTTCTTCGGTCTGTGGAAACCCGGAGTGTCAGTAAACACAAGTTGGATATTATCCTTTGTCAGAACACCCATTATCCTTGTTCTTGTTGTCTGAGGCTTGTCCGAAACGATTGCGATTTTCTGCCCGAGAAGGTTGTTAAGTATTGATGATTTACCCACATTGGGGCAACCGATGATTGCAATAAACGCTGTTCTTGGATTTTGATTTTTCATAAAACTACTCCCTTGTAATTCCCATATAATTCAGAATTTCTTCTTCCCTTGCCCGCATCACCTTGCGGTCAGATTCTTCAATATGATCATAACCGAGAAGGTGGAGCATTGAATGAACGGTGAGAAAAGCGATCTCACGCTCTACGGAATGATCATACTCCTGCGCCTGTTCAGTTGCTTTTGACAGAGAAATTACTATATCACCAAGAAGCAACGCATCCGTTGCGTAATTGACCTCATACTCACCATTCTCACCAAGCGGGAATGAAAGCACGTCCGTTTCCTTGTCAATGCCTCTTGTCTGCGAATTGAGTTCACGTATTGTTTCATTGTCAACAACTGTTACACTGATTTCACAAGAGTCCGTTATGCCTTCTTTTTTAAGAACTGCGGCACAACATTTCCTGATAAGCGGACGTGTGCCGACAGGAATTTTTACGCCCTTGCCATCAGTTGAAAACTGCAGATAAATCTTTGCCATAATCTATTTCTTCTTTCCGTCGTTATTATCGTATTTCTCGTAAGCCTTTACGATTTCCTGCACCAGTGTGTGTCTTACAACATCGCGCTCACCAAGGCGTACAACCGCGATGTCATCAATATTTTTAAGCACTTTGGTCGCTTCAATAAGTCCCGAACGTTTGCCATCGGGCAGGTCAATCTGAGTCACGTCACCGGTTACAACCATTTTTGAATTGTTACCAAGCCTTGTAAGAAACATTTTCATCTGCTCACAGGTTGTGTTCTGCGCTTCGTCAAGGATGATGAAACTGTCATCAAGAGTACGACCTCTCATATAAGCAAGGGGGGCAACTTCAATATTGCCACGCTCCTGATACTTCTGAAAATTCTCCGCACCGAGCATATCAAAAAGTCCATCATAAAGCGGACGGAGATACGGGTCAACTTTCTGTTGCAAGTCACCGGGGAGAAAGCCGAGTTTCTCACCCGCTTCAACGGCAGGTCTTGTGAGAATGATGCGGTTTATTTCCTTTGCTCTGAAAGCAGTGACCGCCATTGCAACGGCAAGATAAGTCTTACCTGTACCCGCAGGACCGATTGCAAGCGTTACGGTGTTTTCACGGATTGCTTCAACGTACTTCTGCTGACCGAGAGTTTTGGGTTTGATTGGTCTGCCCTTTGCACTGATGCAGATGCAGTCGCCGAGAATTTTGTGAAGTTTGTCTTCATCTCCGTCATTGACAAGAGAAAGCACATATTTCACATTCTGCTCATTGAGTTGCTCACCCTTGTTGAGAATGCTGAGCATACCGCGCAGAGCACGCACCGCTTTGCCTACGTTTTCTGCTTCACCGCAGACTTTCAACTCAGATCCGCGATTGACAATTTTGACCGCAAGCTGATTTTCAAGCAGGGTGATGTTTTCATCAAAATTTCCGAAAAGGCTTATCGCCTCCTCCATTCTGTCTATACTCATTATCTGTTCAAACATTTTTACACTTCCATAAAATATTATAATTGATTTATTATAACATATCTTTTCAATATAGTCACTAACAAATACGGATATTTTATGATTTTTCTTGAAAAATTATTTCCTTCTGCACTCCGATTTCTTCAATGCAGGTGCATTCCGCAACGTAAGTAAGGACATTTTCATCGTATCCGACTGTGTAGGTTATTTCTTCAATTTCCATTTCCTCCTCTTTTTGCGACAGGATTGTTTCCATTTCTTCCCTTGCAAGCATCAGCGCTTCGGCAGGAGTAAGAGTTGTTTCACAAATTTCATACTGGCGGAAACTCTCCGAATAAAGAGCGAGCGGAAAAGTTTTTTCGTTTATTGTAAGCCTTGTTTCTGCGCCGCCTTTGAGCCACGTTTCATCAAAAGAATCAAAATAAAGATTGACCTTGAAACCCAGCACATCAAGAGCGTACCTTGTTTTTTCTTCACCGGTGAACGAAATCTCCTGCCTGCGAAGCGGGATTTCAACCACAAATTCCCGTTTTGTACGGGCAACGATGCTGCCCATCGCGTGACGATAAAAGACAGTGCCGTTTGAATCTTCAGAAACTCCGCTTATCAGCAGTTGCCCCTTTGTCACACCGTCACCGACACGCACGCATTTGTCACCTATGAGTGCGGAAATGCTTATTATTTCTCCGTCAGTTTCCGCAACGACATTGCACGGATTATCACGCTCAACAACATCGGGCGGTGCGGTATTTTCACGAAGTTCAACCGTCGCGACAGCACCGTTTATATTGACAGCAATCCACTCAATTCCCTCAATTTCATTTGCGGCATAATATTGCAGGTCATCAACAACCAAAGTATTTTTCATCACACCGGGTTTAAGCCCCAGAGAGGACATAACGGAAATTACTTTTTCACTGCTTATCTGCTCATTCCCACGCACCTCAACAACCCAGACGATTGATGAAAAATAAACTGTAAGAAGAACGAATACAATCATCCCCACAACAAGCCCCAATCTGTGACGATAGCGTTTTGCAAAGAATGGAAATCCGACACGCTTTCTGACACGTACAATCATTCCCGACTGACGCGCACACGTGCGGATTCGTTTGTAAGAATTTATGTACGTTTTAGCATAAATCACTCCGTTTTTATTCTGCACATCCCATATTTTAATTCCGCATTTTGCCGCGCTGTTGAGAAATCTTTCCGCAAAACCATCACACGCCGAAAACAAAACGTAACCAAAAAGTCTGCGTATAAATTCAAAAATCATCATAACATCCGCTATCCTCTTTCATATTGCACAGAGTCTATAAACCCTTCTATAATTGTCATTATGTTATCATAACGGGTTATCTGCAAACTGTTGCCCATAAATCCCAGAACAAATTTATCCGTCAATAATCGCACTTGGGTTTCATCATAAGATGCAATCCCCCTGCACCCTTCTACCTGTGCTTTTATGTTGTCAGTCATTGAAAGTTTAACCCCACCGAACGAAAACTCCATCGCTCTGAAAAGTTTTTGTTTACCGGTAAGTTTCATTGATTTGTCTTTGCCTTTCACAACCATCCCTCCACAACAAGATTATGTTGTAAACGATATAAAAATTACCGTTTAATCATATAATCACTACGAAGGAGTTGAGAAAAGTGGTAAGGTTTTTCAAAAAACATTTAAGCAACTTTCTGCCTGTTGCGTCGGTAATTACAGTATGTGTGCTGATTGTTGCAAAATCAGAAACAGCATCAGCCGGCGCAAGGCAATCGCTGACACTGTGCGCAAGCGTGATTATACCGTCACTGTTTCCGTTTATGGTGTTTTCTGCATTTGTTATAAACTCGGGACTATACCTAAAAATCGGCAGAATTATCGGCAGGCCTGTCGGATTTATTTTCAATCTGCCGCCATGCGTTGCGGGTGCGGTTGTGATGGGGTTTGTGGGCGGCTATCCGATAGGCACTTCAATGACGGCAGGACTTCTTAGACTTGGTGCGGCTGATGAAAAGCAGGCGCAAAGACTTGCCTGTTTCAACGTTAACGCAGGCCCCGCATTCATTATTGCAACCGTCGGAGAAACGATATATCAGAGCAAAGGCGTTGGCTATATCCTCTTTGCAAGCGTTATATTATCAACGCTTACAATGGGAATCGGTCTTGGTATTTTTTCACGGATAAAATACGGAAAAGCAAAAGAAAGCAGGGTTATACAAAAGGGTGACAATTTTGTAAACGCGTTTGTCGGTGCAACTGAAAACGCATCAAAATCAATGTTTTCAATTTGCGCGTGGGTTGTAACGTGCGGAATTGCGGTTGCGTTTATCAGAAGTCTGCCAATTGAAAAAGAATACCTTGCATTACTTTGCGCAGTGACGGAGGTTACAAGCGGCTGCACTCTTGCATCGGGAGTTTTGCCGCTTCAGATGACTGCCGTATTTATTTCATTCGGCGGTTTCTGCATCTTCTTTCAGATTGTTGCAAACGTCAGAAAAACAGGAATCAAAATCAGTTTGTTTCTGTTTTCAAGATTTATTGCGGCAGTGCTTGCATACATTTACTGCACGCTGCTGATACGGTTATTTCCGATTTCATCACACGTTTTCAGCAACAACATTGACACGCTGACAAAGAATTTCAGCATCTCAATTCCAACAACGGTCTGCCTTATTATCACTTGTGCATTTTTGATATTTGAGGTTGATAGAAACAAAAAATTATGTTAATATAAAGGACAACAAAGGAGGAATCTCAAATGACACGTACAATTGATATATTTAACTTTTTGAATACAGTTGCTCCGTTTGACACTCAGGAGAAATGGGACAACAGCGGTTTCCTTGTCGGCGACAAGGGTGCGGCGTGCAAGAAAATCGGTCTGTGCCTTGACATCACAAGTGAGACAATTGAGCAGGCAAAGCAGTTGGGATGCGACCTTATTGTAAGTCATCATCCCGTAATTTTCAGCAAGGTCGGAAGTTTTCTGAAAGATGACCTGCCGTATAAACTTGCGATAAATTCAATCAGTGCAATTTGCTCGCACACATGCCTTGATATGGCTGACGGCGGAGTTAATGATGTGCTTGCAAAATTGCTTGAGTTTGAAGAAATTGAGACGGTATGCATGGACGGTGTGTTTATGCCGAGGGCCGCAAAACTCAGAAAGCCGATGCGTACAAAGGAGTTTGCTCAGTTTGTGAAAGAAAAACTCGGTTGCGAAAACGTACGCATAAACAAAGTTGACAGAGAAATCCGCAACGTTGTGCTTTGCGGTGGCTCTGCTACGGGATTTCTGCCCAGCGTTTTTGACGGAGATTACGATGCGTTTATAACCGGAGATGCCGGTCATCACAACTTCCTTGATGCAACCGAAAAGGGACTTGTACTTATTGCGGCAGGCCATTTCGAAACGGAAAATCCCGTTATGGCTGCGGTTGAAAAAGCACTCAACGAAAAATTCCCTGAAGTTGAAACTGTACTTCTCAGTCAATCATCCCCCATTGAAAACATTTAGCATCGAGGTGGCAAAATGGCTCTTGACGGAATGCTGTTGCATCTGTTAGCAAAAGAAATAGAAAGGGATTGGCTCGGCTCAAGAGTTGAAAAAATCCACCAACCGTCAAGAAGTGAATTGACGGTTTCTTTGCGTGGTTACGGCAAGGCGGGGAAACTGTTGCTCAGTGCTTCAGGAAACGCGCCGCGAATTCATTTTACAAAGTTTGCGCCCGAAAATCCGCAGTCACCGCCGATGTTTTGTATGCTTGCAAGAAAGCACCTGACAGGTGCAAAACTTATAAAAGTACGCACACTCGGCCTTGAAAGAATAATGATGCTTGATTTTGAAGCGACCAACGAATTGATGGACACTGTTAAAATCACACTCTGCATTGAGATAATGGCTCGTCACAGCAACATCATAATCCTTGACAGCGAGAATTATATTATCGACTGCATCAAAAGAGTTGACGAAAGCGTTTCAAGTGTAAGGCTTGTGTTACCCGCACTTAAATACACACTTCCGCCCGCGCAGGACAAGATTGACATCACCGTCTGCAAGGACCCGCAGATGATAATTGACGCACTTGAAAAATATGACGAATTGCCGCTCACAAAAGCACTTTCACAGGTTTTGCTCGGCGTCAGCGCGCTTGTTTGCAGAGAGATTGCACGGGACATTGAATTGCCTTTGTGTGACGAAACGAAAAAGATACTTGAAGACAGACTCACCGCACTTATTGAAACGGTCAGCAACTCTGACGGATTGCCGACTTTTATCTATGACGTTTCAGGAAAGCCGATTGATTTTTGCTTTTGCGACATTGAGCAATACGGCAGCGCGGCAATAATCAAAAAATACCCTGATTTTTCATCACTGCTTGACGATTTCTACTTTGAAAGAGTTAACAGTGACAGAAGCAAAAACAGAGCAACGGAACTTATCAAACTTGTTAAAAACCTTATTGAGCGCACAACAAAAAAATTAAACTCACAGAAGATTGAACTTGAAAAATGTGCTGACAGAGAGCATCTGCGTATATGCGGTGAACTGATTAACGCTAACCTTTACAGACTCAGCGGCGGCGAAGTTTTCTATGAACTTGAAAACTTTTATTCAGAGGATAATGCGGCAATCAGAATCAAGGCTGACCCTATGCTTTCCCCTGCGCAGAATGCACAGAAATATTTTAAGGAATACAAAAAAGCGTGCAACGCAGAAGTTATGCTCACAGAGCAGATTAAAAACGGTGCGGTTGACCTTGAATATTTTGAAAGCGTGCTTGACGAACTTTCAAGAGTTGCTTCGGACAGAGAACTTGAAGAAATCAAGGACGAACTGCGTGCGCAAGGTTATGTTAAATCAAAGCAGAGCAAAGCGAAAAAGGTTAAGGAATTGCCACCACACAAATACATTTCCGCTGACGGAATAACAATCCTTGTTGGCAGAAACAACGTGCAGAATGACAAACTGACTTTTTCGTCGGCAAAGAGTGACATCTGGTTGCACACAAAGGATATTCACGGTGCGCACGTTATAATCAACACAAACGGCACGGCTGTGCCTGACACAACACTCATTCAGGCGGCTCAACTTGCGGCATTTCACAGCAGTGCAAAGAATTCATCGGGTGTGCCTGTTGACTACACGTTTGTGAAGTTTGTTAAAAAACCATCAGGGTCAAAGCCCGGCGGAGTGATATACACAAACCAGAAAACATTGTACGTAACACCTGACAAAGAACTTGAACTAACACTGAAAGTCAAATAAAGCAAAAAGAACTTGGATGCACCAAGTTCTTTTTTATTTACGATATATCAAGTAATTTTGCAGATTTCACAAGATACCTGTATTTTGCTTTGAGCGACTGAATCTCATAGATTGCGGATTCAACAAGGTCACTGTCACTTGTTTGTTCAAACCTTGTGTTAGCATTCTGAATCTGCATTTTTACAGAATTGATTTCTTCAAGCAATTTGTCCCTTGTTGTCTTTTCATTATCGTGTTTCACAAACATTTAATTCATTCTCCTTTCAGTCTTTCGATATAAGTATATTAGGAGAAAAAGGAAACTATGCCCTGAAACCATTCAACAACCTTGAAGCGCACTTCATACTGCGGATTGCTTTGTGCAACCTTTATTTCCGGATCATCAAGCACTTTTGAAAGTTCACTGCTCTCCTGCGCTGCGGGCAGACACATACACGGAAAAAGCACGCACCACCAGTTTTTGCCCTCACCTTCACCGATTACAATTTTTACAGTTGTGTACACCCCTGCCGGCAGAGTCACTTCCTCATAAGTACGGGTTTCAAAATACTCCTGCGTCAGTATCAAATCAACGGTATAATCATAGCCCTGCTCTGCAACAACGCGGTTTGCGATGCTTAAAAGACGCTCTTTTTCTTCCGCTACAACAAGAGTTGCTTCGTCAATATTCTGTACGTCATCAAAGATATACCCCGCTTCTTTCTGGATTGCATCACGGACAAGAAGTTTGAGATTCTGGTCACTTTCACTGTCCGAGTTTGCGAGAATATGCAGCCGAAGCACACTTGAGCGAATCACATCACACCGACCTGAAAATCCGCACACACCGAGCAATAACGTAATTAAAAAGCCACAGATGATTGATTTTGACAACATCTTTAATTTCATTTTCTTTGACATAATAAAAAACCGTCCTTTCCTTTGCAGAGGAATTATGGACGGTTAATTTTTGTTTTATTCAGTTTTTATAAAATTACACATCCGTCAACGCCCGGCTGACAAACATGGGACACAACAGCCATAGCGTTAAGGGCATCCGCACAGAGTTTCGCTTTGCTATCATCGCTGAAAAGTGCAAAGATTGCCGAGCCGCTTCCGCTCATAAGACTGCCCATTGCACCATAATGAGCCATTACAGACTTGATTTCGGCAAGCTGAGCATTCGGCACAACCTGCTCAAAAGCATTGTAAAGACTGCTTGCAAGAGCGGTCACGTCAGCATTTTCAAGCGCTGACAACGCGGAAGATATATCCATTCTTTGCGGATTTACGATTGCATCATAGTCCGCATAAGCCTGCGCAGTGGAAACGCCAAATTGCGGTTTTGCTATAACGATGCTGCAAGGTGGCATCGGAGAAAGAGTTGTGAAAACCTCCCCTATTCCCTGAGCACGTTTTGTGCCGCCAACGATACAGAAAGGCACATCTGCGCCAACCTTTACACCGATTTCGCAAAGAGTTTCCTGCGACAAACCGGCACTGTAAAGTTTATTGAGTGCAACAAGCACACCGGCACCATCAGCACTGCCACCACCAAGTCCCGCCTGATGAGGAATGACTTTTTTGATACTGATTGTAACTCCCCTGTCATCGCAACCGATTTTGTCAAAAAACAATCGCGCCGCTTTGTGAGCAATATTTCTTTCATCACAAGGAATTTCAGGATTGTCACACTGAATGATTATTTCACCGCTTGCATTACGCTCAACTTCAATCTCATCACAGAGAGTAACCGACTGCATTATGCTGTCAAGCAAATGATATCCGATTTCATTTACTCCTGTAATATCAAGAAACAAATTGATTTTTGCAAACGCTCTGACAGTAATTTTCATAACTATCCCCTACATTCATCAAGGAATGCTTCAATTCTTTTGAGTGCCTCTTTGATGTGGCCGAGAGAGTAACAATAAGAAACTCTGATAAAGCCCTCACCACACTCACCAAAAGCATTACCCGGCACAACAGCAACCTTCTTTGAATAGAGCAATTTCTCACAGAATTCATCGGAAGTAAGACCTGAGGACTTGATGCACGGGAAAACGTAGAAAGCACCATTAGGCTCAAAACAGGTAAGGCCGAGTTTGTTGAATCCGTCAACGGTAAGTCTGCGTCTTGCATCATACTCTTTGAGCATTGCTTTTACATCATCGTCACCATTACGGAGTGCTTCAATTGCGGCATACTGTGAGTTTGTCGGCGCACTCATAATTGCAAACTGATGAAGTTTTGTCATTGCGGCAATCACTTCTTTCGGGCCGAGAGCGTAACCAAGACGCCAGCCGGTCATTGAATAAGCCTTTGAAAAGCCGCTTACAATAACCGTACGCTCAAACATTCCGTCAATTGATGCAATTGAAACGTGGGAAAGTCCACCATAAGTAAGTTCAGCATAAATCTCATCAGAGAGAATCATTATATCAGTGCCACGCAAAACTTCTGCAATCTCTTCAAGATGCTCCTTACGCATAATACCACCTGTGGGGTTGTTGGGGTAAGGAAGAATAAGCATCTTTGTTTTGGGGGTAATTGCTGCGCGGAGTTCATCAGCGGTAAGGCGGAAATCATTTTCCACAACTGTCCTGATGGGTACGGGCACGCCGCCACTCATCTCAACAATCGGGGTATAACATACGAATGACGGCTCAGGGATAAGCACCTCATCACCGGGATTTATAAGGCAACGCACACAAAGGTCAATCGCCTCCGAGCCACCAACGGAAATAAGGCAATCTGTATGGTAATTGTAGCCATTCACACCGAATCTGCGTGCATAATATTTGCACACTTCCTCACGCAATTCAAGAATACCTGAATTGGATGTGTAACGGGTTTTACCCTCATTGAGTGACTGGATTGCAGCCTCCCTGATATGCCACGGTGTTTTGAAGTCAGGCTCACCAACACCGAGGGAAATAACATCATCCATCTCAGCGGCAATATCAAAATACTTTCTGATACCTGACGGTTTAACCGCCTGAATGGTTTTGTTTATAAGTTTTGAGTAATCCATCACAGAGATACAATCCCCCTGTCATCTGCATCGGAATCGTTCATTTTGATTCCAAGTTCTTTATACGGTCTGAGAATAAAATGAGTTGCAGTTGATACAACTGATTCAAGCGGAGAAAGACGCTTTGCAACAAACATTGCAACATCGTGGAAAGTGTTGCCCGTTACGGTTACAGCAAGGTCAAAGCCGCCTGACATAAGATAAAGACTCTGCACTTCCTCAAAGTCTGCAATCTGATGCGCAATAGCATCAAAGCCGAGTTTGCTCTTCGGTGTTACTTTGATTTCAATGAGAGCGGTAATCTTGCTGTCGCCGATAAGCTCACGGTTTACAATAAGTTTCTGTCCACGGATTACGCCTGATTTTTTAAGTTCTTCAACCTGGGCGGCCGCTTGTGCTTCAGTGATACCGAGCATTGCCGCAAGGTCTGCATTTGTCAACTGGGGCTCTTTTTCAAGCAAATTGATAATTTCTTTTTTCATTATGTTTCCCTCCGAATTTTCTTATATTCTAACCTTTACAGGCTTGTGATCTTCAAAATATGTCACACTGTCAAACCCACATTCACGTGCAAGCGCAAACACTTCGCTGATTCTGTAACCAACGTTTTGCGGCAGATGGGCATCCGACCCGACTGTTATATACTCTCCGCCGAGTTGACGGAAACGCTGAATTACAGCACGAGGCGGCAGGGTTTCCTTAATCTTCATACCAAGTCCTGATGAATTTATTTCAAGCGCTTTGCCGTTTTTGGCAAGAGTTGAAAGTATTTCATCAATAACCTGACTGTAATCATCAAGATTTACCGCAATGCCATACTCTCCGCAGATGTAACGAATCGGATATGTAAGATGAGCAAGACTGTCAAACTTATTCCATCTCACGGTTTGGAGTACTTCGTCAAAATACCTTGTGAGCAAAGATTTTACATCTTCTTTATTATAATCAAGGTAATAAAAATCCTGCTTGCCGATTATCTCATGGACTGAGCAAAGAGTGAAATCAACGCCGTCAAGTGCCACTATCTTTTCTGCAAGCGGCAGATTATGAAGCGGCTGACCAAGTTCAATACCCCTGACGATGGTGAGAGTGCCGCAAAGCCTTTCTCTCTGCGCCTGTGCATCAGAAAGCGAAAGACGGATGTTTTCAATCACCTTTGACTCATCACTTGACTCACTGACGTCACACTGATCAGTCAGCGCAAAAACTTTTACACCACGCTCAACCGCACTGTCACACATTACGGAAAACGGAATCTCACAATCAAATGAGCGCTCACAATGCGAATGCAAATCAGTTATCATCTTCTCACCCCATCCTTTCTATTTTACTACATTATTTGATAATTGCAAGAAATTTTATCAATTGCCGCTCATTTTTTCATCAAGAATTTTTGAGAGACACTCATTGACTCTGGCGGGGTTTGCCCTGAACGCAAATCTTTCCATTATCTGACCGACAAGGAATCCATACGCTTTCTTTTTTCCGCTCATATAATCATTGAGTGATTTTGGATTTGATGCAACAATTTCCTCGGCAACGGGCAATATCACACTGTCATCATTTATCTGCCACAGTGAGTTTGACTTTATGTATTCTATAACGTCAACATCCTGCGAGAATGCGACACTGACAAGTTTCTTTGCAGTGCCTGCGTTGATATCTCCCCTGTCGGCAAGGTTTACGATATGAGAGAATTTTTCAGGCGGTAAGGTCATTTCGCAAGCGGTGACAGATGCATCTTTCAAAAGACGGACAATCTCTGTCACAAGAAGATTGGACGCCATTTTTATGTTGGTGCAGTCATCACAGACACATTCAAAAAATTCTGCCAGTGCAAGTTGTGACACAATGATTTTTGCATCAGCGGAAGATATGCCAAACTCTCCAACATATCTTTCCGCCCTTTCATGTGCAAAAGCAGGGATATTTTTCCGCACTGACTCTATCCATTCATTATTAAGCACAAGCGGTGGCAGGTCAGGCTCCGGGAAATAGCGGTAATCGTGGGCGTTTTCCTTATCTCGCATTGAAACGCTGACACCATTTTCTTCATCCCAACGGCGGGTTTCCTGAATGATTACCCCACCGTTTTCAATAACGTTTATCTGCCTTTCAGTTTCGGATTTTACGGCACGCCTTATCTCCCTGAATGAATTCATATTTTTCATTTCAGTACGTGTGCCGAATTCAGTTTCACCGCGTTTACGCACAGAGAGATTTATATCCGCCCTGAGCGCTCCCTCCTGCATTTTGCAGGTTGAAACACCGAGATATTCAAGAATGAGTTTGAGTTTTTCAAGGTATGCGATGACTTCATCCTCGTCGCTTAAATCAGCCTCACTGACAATCTCAACAAGAGGAATTCCGCAACGGTTGAAATCAATCTTTGTTTCACCGTTTTCAGTGTGAAAAAGTTTTCCTGCGTCCTCCTCCATATGAATTTCTTTTATCCTGATTTTCTTTTTATTGCCATTTGTCTCAATTTCAACAAAGCCATCAGTGCAGAGAGGATGATACAGTTGTGAAATCTGGTACGCTTTGGGAAGGTCAGGATAAAAATAATTCTTTCTGTCAAAGCGGCTGTAACGGGAAATGTTGCAGTTGAGCGCAAGTCCCGCCATCACGGCATATTCAACCGCTTTTTCATTAACTGTTGGCAACGCACCGGGAAGGCCCATACATACGGGGCAACACAGAGTATTCGGTTGCGCACCGAAAGTTGCACAACAAGAGCAGAACATCTTTGTTTTTGTTGAAAGTTCTACATGGACTTCAAGTCCGATAACGGTTTCCCAACTCATTACATCCCCTCCTTTTTACATTCGGGAATTGTTTTATGATAATCCGTTATCTGCTGATAACGATTGACAATTTCAAGAATTCTGAAATCACTGAAAGCGGGGCCTATGAGTTGCGCACCGGTCGGAAGTGAGCCTGAAAAGCCACACGGAAACGACACCGCGGGAAGCCCCGCAAGGTTGACCGCAACGGTATAAACATCATTGTAATACGTTTTGAGCGGTCTTGTAGCACTGCCCAGAATCGGCGCGGTTGTGGGAGTTGTGGGAGTAAGGATGAAATCATACTTTTTGAAAGCATCTTCAAACGCCTGCCTTACGGTGTCCCTGACACGCAGAGCAAATTTGTAATAATCATCGTAATATCCCGCCGACAACACAAGTGTGCCAAGCATAATCCTGCGTTTGACTTCATCACCGAAGCCCTCGCTTCTTGAATTAACATAAAGTTCTTCTATATTTTCGCAGAATTTATCACGCAAGCCGTAACGCACGCCATCATAACGGGCAAGATTTGAACTCGCTTCCGCAGATGAAATTGCGTAATATGCGTTAAGTGCGTACTGAGTGACAGGCATTGAAAAACGTTCAGTTACGACGCCGAAAGTTTTAAGGGCGTTGCACACATCAAGAACATTGTTGTCAAGAGTTTTGTCACTCTTATCACCAAAACTTTCATCAAGGACACCGATTTTTATTTTGTCACCAAGTCCCTGACGATTGCAAAGAAATCTGAGCGAAGTTGAATCATAAGAATCCTTGCCACAGATTATTTCAAGCACTTCGGCACAGGTTGATGCATCGGGGGCCATCGGGCCGATTTGCTCAAGCGATGACGCATGAGCAACAAGTCCATATCGGGAAACCGCACCATAAGTTGGCTTGATTCCGGTAATGCCGCAGTAAGCGGCGGGCTGACGAATACTGCCGCCAGTGTCAGTGCCAAGCGCAAAAAAGCCCTCACGCAAAGCGGCCGCAACCGCACTGCCCGAAGATGAGCCGCCCGCAACGTGAGCGGAATTGTAAGGATTGAGCGTTGCACCAAAGCAGGAATTTTCACCGGTTGACCCCATTGCAAACTCATCCATATTCGTTTTGCCGATGATAATTGCGCCCGCATTTTTAAGGCGGCTGATTACTGTTGCATCATAGGGCGCGACAAAATCCCCGAGCATCTTTGATGCGCAGGTC
>JAZQTF010000148.1:0-3188 GCA_045630445.1 Acutalibacteraceae bacterium | reverse complement strand
TCATAAATTGCAGCGTCACCGTGGGGGTTGAGCTGCATTGTTCTGCCCACGATGTTTGCGGATTTGATTTTGCCGCCGTTGAGCAAGCCCATCTTGAACATTGTGTAAAGAAGTTTTCTGTGCGAAGGTTTGAAACCATCAATTTCAGGAATTGCACGGGAGATAATTACGCTCATCGCGTAAGGCATATAGTTTGTTTCAAGCGTTTCGGTAATAGGCTGATAAACAACGGTTCCCGCGCCTTCAATATGAATATTTTCATTCTTTTCAGCGGATGCAGCCGCTTTTTTACTGCTTTTTTTAGAAGCCATCTTTATCGCCTCCCATTAAGAAATGTCTGCAAGGTCGGTGTACATATGGCCATATTTTGCAATATGGTCTTTACGACCTGCAAGGTTGTCACCAAGAAGAAGATCAAACATTTCTGATGTTCTCTGTGCATCTGTGGGTTCAACTTTTATAAGTCTGCGTGTTGCGGGATTCATTGTTGTGAGGCTCATCATTTCTGCCTCGTTTTCACCAAGTCCCTTTGAACGCTGAATTGTGTATTTTGCGTTGCCAATCTTCTGAAGTATTTCTGCCTTTTCACGCTCAGTATAAGCAAACCACACATCATTCTTTGTGTTGATTTCATAAAGCGGTGACTCGGCAATAAAGACTTTGCCCTCCTCAATAAGAGTGGGTGTCAGACGGTAAAGCATTGTGAGAATAAGTGTTCTGATCTGGAATCCGTCAACATCGGCATCGGTACAGATGATGACTTTGTTCCAGCGAAGAAGCGACAAATCAAAAGAAGAAAGATCCTTGCTTGCCTTTGCTTTGACCTCAACACCGCAACCGAGAACTTTGATAAGATCGGTTATGATTTCATTCTTGAAAATCTTGCCGTAATCGGCTTTCAGACAGTTGAGAATTTTACCCCTGACAGGAATGATTGCCTGGAAATACGGGTCTCTTGCCTGCTTACAAGCGCCGAGAGCAGAGTCACCCTCTACGATGAATATCTCACGCTCCTCAACGTTTTTGCTGCGGCAATCAACAAATTTCTGCACACGGTTAAGCATATCCTTACCATTGGCACTGCCCGTCTTTTTGATATTCTGACGGACGGATTCGGCTTTGATACGGCTACGCATATTTATAAGAATCTGCTCTGTGATTTTTTCTGCTTCAACTTTGTTTTCAAGGAAATAAACTTCAAACTGTGAACGCAGAAATTCTGCCATTGCATCCTGAATGAACTTGTTATTGATTGATTTCTTTGTCTGATTCTCATACGAACTTTGTGTTGAGAAAGACGAGATTACAATAACAAGACAATCCTCAATATCCTGATACGAAATCTTTGCATCCGTCTTTGTATATTTATTGTTTTGTTTAAGATAAGCATCAATCTGTGAAACCAATGCACTTTTTACAGCTTTTTCAGGCGCGCCGCCATGCTCAAGCCAACTTGAATTGTGAAAATACTCTTTGAGCTTAGCTTTATTTGAGAATGAAACTGCAACCTCCATTCTGACCTTGTACTCCGGCAAATCCTCTCTGTCACGTCCGAAACGGTCACCTGAAACCCAGTGCTGAACATCGGAAATGCCTTTATTGTCAAGTATCTCTTTTACATACTCAACAATTCCGTCCTCATAAAGATACTCAGTTGTTTCAAATCCCTTGTCCTTTTCAACATTAAGAATAAACTTAACTCCCCTGTTTACAGCCGCCTGACGCTTTATCATATCGTGATAACGCTCATCAGAAACGTCAATATCTGTAAACACTTCAAGGTCGGGACGCCACTTGATTTTTGTGCCTGTATCCTTCTTTGCGTATTCCGCTTTCTGAAGTCCGCCGATATTTCTGCCCTTTTCAAAATGGAGATTATAAATATATCCACCATTTTTGATTTCGGCATCCATATACTCTGAAGCGTACTGTGTAGCACAAAGACCAAGTCCGTTAAGACCGAGAGAAAACTCATAGTTATCACTGTCAATCTTGCCGCCTGCGAACAACTCACAGAAAACAAGTTCCCAGTTGAACTTCTGCTCTTTGTTGTTGAAATCAACGGGAATACCGCGTCCGAAGTCCTGAATCTCCACAGAATGATCCTTGAATTTTGTTACGATAATTTTGTTGCCGTAACCCTCCCTTGCCTCGTCCACGGAGTTTGCCAATATTTCAAAAATTGAATGCTCGCAACCTTCAAGCCCGTTTGAGCCGAAGATAACCTGAGGACGTTTTCTTACTCTGTCCTCACCTTTAAGTTGGGAAATGCTTTCATTTCCGTAGGTTGATTTTTTAGCCATAGTAAATCACCTCAACACAAAATTCCTTAAATATATCAACGCTTTTATTTTGTTACATACTATATAAATTTACACTATATATTGCGATTATGTCAAGTATTTTTGAAAAAATAAAAAGCGAAAAATCAAAGATTTTCCGCTTTTATCCATATTGTTTGTTTACTCCTCGTCGGAACTGATTTCTTCGCCTTCCATAAGCTTACGGAAATCTTCACCGTCAATCTTTTCGTGTTTGAAAAGATATTCTGCAACCTTGTGGAGTTTATCCATATGCTCGCTGAGAATATCAGTTGTGCGCTTATAACAGCCTGTGATAACCTTGCTTACCTCTGAATCGATTTCAGCGGCAACAGTTTCGGAATAATCCCTCATATGACTGTAATCTCTGCCAAGGAATACTTCATCATTTGATGAGCCGAATGCAATCGGGCCGAGTTTGTCACTCATACCGTATCTTGTAATCATATTTCTTGCAATCTTTGACGCACGCTCAATATCATTTGATGCACCGGTTGAAACGTCACCGAGTACAAGCGCCTCTGCAACACGGCCACCAAGGAGAACAACGATGTTTTCAAGCATATGCTTCTTTGAAACATAGTTTCTGTCCTCGCTCGGAATGGACATTGTGAAGCCGCCAGCCATACCTCTGGGAATGATTGAAATCTGATGCACGGGGTCCTGAGTCGGAGAGTAATAAGTTGCAACTGCGTGGCCTGCCTCGTGGTAGGAAACGAGTTTCTTTTCCTTGTCTGTAATCTTCGCAGACTTTTTCTCCGTACCTGCAACAACTTTGATTGTTGCTTCTTCAATCTCATCCATTGTGATTGCTTTCAGATCTTTACGTGCAGCAAGGAGTGCCGCCTCATTGAGAAGATTTTCAAG
>JAZQTF010000147.1:0-5178 GCA_045630445.1 Acutalibacteraceae bacterium | reverse complement strand
GTACCGATTTCATCACACAGAATAATCTGTGGTGACAAGGCACGGACAGCACGTATTATTCCTTGCGGTTTTGGAAAGCCGCTCAACACACAGGTATTCATACCGACATCATTCTGTGCGGCACAATTATGCATTGCGGCAATTTCATCACGCTCATCGATCACACAGACACGATATGATTTACCACTGCCGACATCTGCAAGCAGCCGCGACAAATCACGAAGAATTGTTGTTTTACCGCTTGACGGCGGGCCTGCAACAATGATACTTCGGGGAATTTTAACAAAGAATTTATTGTAAATTTCAAGCGCAACGCCCCTGACCTGACGCGCAATACGCACATTGAGAAAAGAAACATCGCGTACGCCTTTTATTTCTCCGTTTTCTATAACGGCACGAGCACCTATGCCAACTCTGTGCCCACCCTTTACAGTCACGTAACCCTCGGCAAGAGAATTCTGGCACGAATGAAGCGAATAACCGCACGAAATCGTAAGCGTTTCTTTGATATCTGCCGCGGTTACAAGCGGAAAATGCTCATTGTTTATGTAACCTACCCTGCCATCCGCACCGACAAAAATTGTTCCGCCCGCGCAGACAAGCATCACAGGTGCGCCAACGTTAATGCGGATTTCCCGCGCATCTTTTTTCACCATATCCGACACCTTTAACACCTGCGTCCTGATAACCGGTGCAAGGCACTGTGCCGCTTCATTGAATTTGTTTACACTGTCCTGCATTTTTCTCACCCTCCACTAATCTATATTTACCCTTGTCCCGAAATATTACACCGCAACAACTTTATAAATTCACAGGTGGATAAAGCAAAAATACAGGTTGAAAGTGTTTTATGTATATGCTATACTATTAAATTAGAAAATTATTACAAAGAGGTGGAACACTTGATAAAAAACGTTGATATCGTAGTTCCGTGCTATAACGAAGAAGAATCATTAAAAGACTTCTATCTTGAAACACAAAAGGTATTCAAAACTCTCCCCGACTATAAATTCACCTACATTTTTGTAAATGACGGCAGCAAGGACCAGACGCTCCAGATGCTTGAAACAATGGCGGGATATGACAAAAACATCAAATACATTTCTTTTTCAAGAAACTTCGGAAAAGAAGCGGCAATATACGCAGGTCTTCAGGCATCAACATCCGAACTTGTTTGTCTGATTGATGCGGACTTGCAACACCCCCCTGCACTCATTCCCGAAATGCTTAAAGGAATTGAGGAAGGATATGACTGTTGTGCAGGCAGACGCGTCAGCCGTGACGGCGAGCCGAAAATCCGCAGTTTCTTCTCACGTCAGTTTTATAAACTGATCAACAAAATGTCCGACATTGACCTTGTTGACGGTGCGGTTGACTTCCGTGTTATGAACAGAGCATACGTTGATGCGGTGCTTCAGCTGTCAGAAAGACAGAGATTTTCAAAAGGTCTTTTCACCTGGATTGGTTTTGACACAAAGTGGATTGAATTCAAGAATATTGAAAGAGTTAACGGTGAATCAAAGTGGTCATTCTTCTCACTTTTCAAATACGCTATTGATGGCGTTACTTCTTTCTCAACAGTCCCGCTCAGGTTTGCGACAATAATCGGTGCGATTGTTTCCGCAGTTGCTTTCATTTACCTGATATTTGTGTTGATTAAAGCAATATTCATCGGTGTTGACACTCCCGGTTATCCGACAACGATTTTCTCAATCCTCTTCATCGGCGGAATCATCACTCTCTCATGCGGCATACTTGGCGAATACATCGCAAGAATATACAAAGAGAGTAAAAACCGTCCCGTTTACATCGTAAAGAAATCAAACGTTGACGACAAAAATAAAAACTAATTTTCAGGTGGACAAGTTATGATTAAAAAATTTATCAACAAGTTTGCTAACAAGGAAATAATGAATTATATAATCTTCGGTGTGCTTACAACCATCGTAAACTACGTTATATACTTCGTTTTACACAATCCCCTTAAAGTAAACTATCTCCTTTCAAACACAATTGCGTGGATTGCGGCAGTTGTATTTGCATACTTCACAAATAAAAAATACGTCTTTAAGGACAGCGATGAAACAAAGGCTGACGGATTCAGGAAATTCGGCATCTTCGTCGGAGGAAGGCTGCTTTCATTCTTCCTTGAAACATTCCTGATGATAATTACGGTAGGACTATTCCGCATCAACGCAAACATTTCAAAGATTGCGGTTGCGATAATCGTTGTTATTGCAAACTATTTCATCAGCAAATATTTTGTTTTTGGTGACGGCAAGACAAACGAACTGATCAAAAATACGGTTAAGGAAAACAAATACGTTTACCTTACTTTTGCAGCAGCAAGCCTTATTATGCTCATCGTTTACTTTGTCTATAAGATTGTGCCTTTCGGCAACATCACTGTAATGAGAATGGACCTTTACCATCAGTACGCTCCGCTTATGAGCGAACTTTACGAAAGACTGACGGAAGGTAAAAGCCTGCTTTACTCCTGGTACACAGGTCTTGGCGGCGGATTTCTCGGAAACTTCTCAAACTACCTCGGAAGTCCGTTTAACGCAATCATTCTCCTGTTTGGTCAGGAAAACATTACAGAAGCAATCTCCTGTCTCATCCTGCTCAAAGTTGCGTTTGCAAGCACATTCTTTGCGTACTATCTCAAAAAATCCAACAAGGTAAACTCCCTTGCACTTCCCGCATTCGGCGTTTTGTACGGATTCTGTGCATACTTCCTTGCTTACTACTGGAACATTATGTGGCTTGACGCGATGGTATTCTTCCCGCTTGTTATCTACGGCGTTGAAAGAATCATTGACAGGCGCAAGTTTATGCTCTATATCGTTGCTCTTTTCTTCGTGATGATAAGCAACTACTATATGGCATATATGACCTGCATTTTCCTTGTTATTTACTTCTTTATCTATTACTTCTCAAAGTACAAGGCAACATCAAAAATCACAGATGCAAACATCTGCGTTGAGTTTTTTGACGGCTCAGTTGATGAACTGACAAGTGATGCCGAACAAGAAGAAAACGTATCTCTGCTGAAAAGACTTTCAAACAGCAGATTTCTCACAAGCGGCGGACTGTTTGCGATGTCCAGCATTATTGCGGCTTTGCTTGCAGCATTCCTGCTCATTCCTACACTTTACGTATTGCAGGGTTCATCTGCAACAGGCAACGAATTCCCCACAGAAGCGGGCTATTACTTTGACATTTTTGACTTCCTTGCAAACCATCTTGCAAGTGCCGACCCGACAATCCGCAGCAGTGGCTCAGATGTTTTGCCTAACGTTTACTGTGGTATGCTGACAGTTGTGCTTTTCCCGTTATATCTGCTGTCAAAGAAGATTACTGTCAAGGAAAAGGTTACTTCACTCATTCTCCTTGCTATTTTCTTCTTCAGTTTCAACCACAACTACCTCAACTTTATCTGGCACGGCTTCCACTTCCCCAACGATTTGCCGTACCGTTTCTCATTCATTTATTCCTTCATATTGCTCAAAATGGCGTTCAGGGCGTTTACCAATCTTGAAACAGCGAAGTTACAGACACTTGGAATATCAAGCCTTATCATCGGCGTGTTCATTGTTCTTATTCAGCGACTTGGCTCCAAAAACGTTGATGAATTGACAATCTATATTTCACTTGCATTCCTTGTTGCATACACGGCAATCATTGCTTTGTATATGATAAAACCGAAGCAAACGAAGAATATACTCTGGTGTCTGGTGCTTGTTGTATTACTTGAACTTGCGGCATCAAACACAAGGAATTACGCAATGGACGTAAGAAAAAACGTTTACCTTGCAGACGTTGAATCAACAAACAAAATTATTGACCAGCTTGAAGAAAAGGATGACGGCTTCTACAGAATTGAACGAATCACAAGCCTTACTTGTAATGACCCCGCATTGTTCAATTATCGTGGTGTTTCAACATTCAGTTCAATGGCGTCCGAGAAACTTTCAAACCTTCAGCAGTACCTTGGAATCAAAGGTAACAAAATCAACAGTTACATCTACTCAATGAACACACCGATTTACAACAGTATGTTCTCCATAAAATACTTTATGGGCACAACAATCCTTGGTGATGATTATTACGAACTGATTGACACAGAAGGTAATATTTCAGTTTATGAAAACAAATATCATCTTCCCGTTGCATTCTGCGTTGACAATGCGCTTGCTTCATGGAGAGTTTCTCAATCAGACCCGTTTATGACTCAGTCATCATTCCTGCACACTGCATACGGTGAAATGATTGATGATGTATTCACTTCAATTCCTGCATCATCTGCAGAATACTTCAACATCAAGCACAACGAAACCAGTGTCCCCTACATTGGTCAGAACTCATTCTCCAGAGAGAATGGTTCACAGTTTGCGTATATCAACGTAAAATTCCTTATTGAAGAATCACAGAATGTTTACTTCTACTTCTATTCAGACAATGTTGACTGCGTTGTAATTTCCTATGACGATTTCAACATCAACCCCGGCACTTCCGAAAGACACATCCTTGACGTAGGATACGTTGAGGCGGGCACACTCATCAACGTTTACATTCCGTTTGATGAAGACAGAGGAGACAGCGGTTTCTACTACCTCAATGCTTACGGTTTCAACAAGGACAGTTTTGAAACTGCATACAACAAATTCAACGCAGGCGGACTTAATATAACAGAGCATAACGAAACATACATCAAGGGCACTGTTACCGCAACGGAAGACTGCCTCCTCTACACCTCAATTCCCTATGACATTGGCTGGACCGTAACGATTGACGGTGAGGAAGTTGAAACATTTGCACTTCAGGAAGCGTTGCTTTACGTTGAACTTTCAGCAGGTCAGCACACGGTTGAGTTCAGTTATTCTCCGCCAGGATTCAAACTTGGTTTGCTTGCAAGTTTCGCAGGCGTAATGCTCCTTGTAATTGCGCTTGCAGTTTGTCTGCTTGTAAAAAAGAGTGAAGCATCAAAAGTCGCTCTCATACCCGAAGCAGAAATGCTTGACGGTGGATTTGACATTACTGTCACAACCGAAGATGAAGACGTAACGTTTGAAGAAAACGAAGAAACACCAACAGAAGAATAAACAAAACCACCAGTTCAACTGGTGGTTTGCACTGCCACTATAAGGGGCTATTACTGGCTTAACCCCTGTAAGG
>JAZQTF010000146.1:0-22291 GCA_045630445.1 Acutalibacteraceae bacterium | reverse complement strand
GCAAAAAAATTCATACCCCCGACTGACCGAAATCAGTCGGGGGTACTTTTAGTTTAATTAACCGATAACTTTACCGTCTGCATCAAATTTGTAGGTCATAGAAATTGTATAACCGTTACCGTTTGATACATAGAAGTTCTGGTTAACAACAACGATACCATTCCAGTTTACGTAATAGTAATCATTGTCAACCTTGATGAGTCCCGGAGCCGGAGCAGTACCGTTTACATAGTAGTAAAGTACGCCGTCGATAGTCTCAAAACCGTTGTACATCTTACCGTCAGCACCGAATGTGTAGTTGCCTACGGGGAGATCACAGTAAGTTCTGGATGCGTAGAATCTGCCGTTTGTCTTGAGAGTTCCGCCCCAATCTACAAAGTAGTACTCGCCATCAACTTCGTACAAGCCGTAAGTTACAGTTGTACCATTCTTGTACATATAGCGTGTGCCGTCAACTTCTTCAATGCCGTTGAGCATTGTGCCGTCCTCAGCGAATGTGTAGTTACCTGCCGGGAGGTCACAGTAAGTTCTGCTGACATAGTATCTGTCACCGGTCATAATCTTACCGCCCCAGTAAGCGTAGTAGTATTCGCCGTCAACCTTGAACAAGCCGCATGTTGATGTTGTACCATTGATGTAGTAGTAGAGTTCGCCATCAACTTCTTCAATACCGTTGAGCATCTTGCCTTCTGCATCGAATGTGTAGTTGCCAACGGGGAGATCACAGTAAGTTCTGCTTACATAGTATCTGCCGTCAGTCTTAACAACGCCACCCCAGTATGCATAATAGTAATCGCCGTCAACTTCGAACAAGCCGCATGTTGATGTTGTACCATTTACATAGTAGTAGAGTTCGCCGTCAACTTCCTCGATACCGTTGAGCATCTTGCCTTCTGCATCAAATGTGTAGTTACCTACGGGGAGATCACAGTAAGTTCTGGAAGCGTAATATCTGCCGCCAGTCTTGAGAGCTCCGCCCCAATCTACGAAGTAGTACTCGCCATCAAGCTCATACAAGCCGTATGTTGCAGTTGAACCGTTGAGGTAGAAGTAAGGTGTGCCGTCAACATCTACAATACCGTTGAGCATCTTGCCCTCTGCGTCAAATGTGTAGTTACCTGCGGGGAGGTCACAGTAAGAAGTTGCGATATAGTATCTGTCGTTTACCTTGAGTTCGCCACCCCAGTAGGAGTAGTAGTACTCGCCATCGATCTCATAGAGACCGTTTCTTGCTGTGGAGCCGTTGAAGTAGAGGTACTTAACGCCATCAACCTCAACAACACCGTTGAGCATCTTGCCATCTGCACCGAAGGTGTAGTTGCCTGCCGGGAGATCACAGAATGTTGTGCCGATGTAGTATCTGCCGTCTGTCTTAACAACGCCGCCCCAGTATACGTAATAGTAATCGCCATCAATCTCATAGAGACCGTTTGTAGCAGTCTTACCGTTTACGTAGTAGTAGAGAACGCCGTCCTTGGTGTGGAAGCCTGTGTATGCTGCATAGTCTTCCTTGAACAATACGTTAGCGTATGTTCCGTTGTTCTTTGCATAACCCTTTGAATCGAAGTAGTAGTACTTACCATCGATCATCTGGAGACCTGCAAGGCCCTCGCCGTCCTTGCTGTAAGCGTAGCCGTTTCTGTCGGTGTAGAAACCGTCAGGAAGTTTTACGCTCTTGTCACAAGTACCGTCTTCATTAAAGAAGTACCAGTTCTTGTTCTTCTGGTTTTCGAATACGAGCTGGTATCCGCCCTCAAGACGAATTCCCTTCTCAAAGTAGTAATCCTTGCCATCGATTGTACGCCAGCTACCTCTGTCATTGTAGAATGACGGACCGTAGTAATATCTCCAACCAAAGAGAGTCGGAGCCCATACGCCTGATGTAAGTTTACCATCTACGAAATTGTAGGTTACAACGCCGATCTTAACGTCGCCATCTGCACCTGCCAATGTTGTTGTGTCAAAATAGTACCAGTCGGAACCAATCATCTGCCAGCCGGATGCTGCAACACCGTTGATGAAGTAGTAGGTCTTGCCATCGATTTCTACGATGTCAGTAACCTGCTCTGTTTCACCACAATTTGCACAAACGTACTTGCCATCAACGAGGATGAAGTTATGGCCTTCTGCCTTGATGATTGTGCCCCAATCAACTACGGACTTACATGTCTCGCAGTATGTTCTGTTTTCATAGCCGTCCTTTGTGCAGGTTGCAGCCTGATTGAGAACTGTGAGTTCACCATCGTGGTAATGCCACGGGTGAACGATATCATTGATCATTGTTTCAACAGAAACGCTGCCGCCAAATGCATCTGTATCGTTTGCAAGGCCGTTGATAACTTTGTAATCAACAGTAACAACCGGGCAGTAGCCTGTTTTGTACTGTGCTTCCGGAGTAATCGGAGTGTCTGTTACGTGGTTAACGCCGCCCCATGTCCAGAGACGAACAGGAATGCTTACGAGAGTTGTAGCAGTAGCGTCAACAGCCTCACCATTTCTCTCAATTACTACTGTGATGATGTTCTTAACCTCATCAAGCTCGTAGCTTACTTTGAAGCCATCTGCAACAGTGATACCCTGCGGCTCCCATGTGTTAGCGCTCTGGAGCTCGATGGATGCTGTCAACTTGTTAATTGTTGCAATGTCAGCAACATTGATGTCAGCATAGTAAACTGAACCGTATTCAGGTCTTGCACCGGAGTCATTATGACCGCCGAGTGTAATCTGAGCGTCACCGGCAACTGTGAAGGTTCTGATAGCCTTTGCGGGATTGCCGAGTGAGTCTTTGATTTCAAATACAACGGTGTGTTCACCTGCACCAAGTGTTACGTTAACAGTTGTGGTAAGGTATTTACCATTAACTGTTACACCAGCGATTTCGTTGCCGTCAACGAGAATCTTACCTGTTGCATTGTCAAGTTTAACGTTATCTGCAACAACAGCAGAGAAAGCAAAGGAATTGCCTGTGATTGTAGCGCCATTGTTAAGTGCTACAGATTCGTCTGCGTTAGAGTAACTTACGTCTTTGATTGTCGGAAGAACTCTGTCATCAACAGCGGAGCTGTAGTCAAGAGTAAAGTCGTCAAAGTAGAAAGTAAGGTTTGCCGGAGTCATCGGCTTAATGTAGAAACGGATGAAAGAAGGCTCACGTCCGTTTACGCCGTACGGATCATAAGTTGCGAAGAAGTCACCGAACTGTGTAAGGTCAACTGTTGCGTAAACCCATCTTGATTCAGGGATATCAGCCTCTGTACAAGAGTTGAGGTTCTTCTTTGCGCCACTTACTGTTGTGAACATAAAGTGTGCACCTGTACCGCCTGTGCCGTTAGGATTGCTGTAGCCCTGCAACTGCATAGCAAGACCTGCTGCACCAACAGGAATGTACACCCACATACCGAATGTTGTTGCATTCTTGCCGTTTGCAACGTCACGAAGAACGATTTCAGATTCGCCGGTGTAGAAGAACATATTGTAACACCAACCTGCGAACTGTGCATCAGTATAGTCCAAAGTTACGCCAAGAGCATTTTCACCATTTCTTACGATATCCTTGGAAAGGAATGTTTCGGAGTCAGCATCCTCAGAATAGTTGCTGTTGGACTGAATCGGTGCGGAAGCGCCAACTTTTTCAGCCCAATCGTACATCTCATCCATACCGAGGAACATAGAAACGTCGCCATCCTCAAAGTCAAAGAGGATTTCAGAGCCCTTACCGTATGTTACTTTAAGAACGTCTGTTACGGAAGCGTTGGGAAGGTATGTTGCTGTTACGTCAACGCCCTTGATTGCTTCATCGGATGTTGCATAAAGTGTTGTTCCGCTGAGAGTTGCTGCTGCTGCGTCAGAAAGTGTCAAGGAGTATGCACCGTCAACACAAACTGCCCAGTCGTCAGCACCATAAGTACAAGCAAAATCGATTGTCATGCTCTTACCATAGGGAAGAACAGTTTCATCGAGTGCAAGTGCAAACACTTCGGGGTCAACTACGTGAATAACCTTTTCGCCTACAACCTCGCCGTTGTAGAGCATCTTAGCAGTTACGTCACCCTTAACACTGTTAAGTTTGAAAGAACCGTCGTTAGCGATTGTGCCGAAGGATGCATCGGATAATGCCCATGTGATTCCCTCTGTGGGAAGTTCCGCGGGGCTACCTGCTGCATCAACACCCATAGCGGTGATTACACCGTATGCACCGGGTGCATAGTAATCGTATGCAGAGCCAAGAACAGCGTGGTCAAACTCACCTGTTGCCTTTGCCTTGGATACGATGATTACACTGTTGATTGTTGCACGTTCAGAACCGTCGGACGGAATAGAACGCATTGTGTTTTCACTTTCACCTTCACGCTTGGAAACGAAAGTTGAAGATCCACCACCGTCACAGTTAACTGCGTTAACGCAGCCGAGTGCGAGCATCATTTCGCCCATCTCGTAGTCAGAAAGACCGGAGGAAATGGGATCGTTACGACCGTCAACCTGACAGAATACGAGAGTACCGTCAGCCTTGATACCGATCATAGAACGGGAAGCATCAGAACTTGTACGCTCAACACTTGTCTTCTGAAGTTTACCGTCCTTAACAAGCCAACCGAAGTTTGCGGAAATACAAGTCCACTCATTTCCGTTGAGGGGTGTACTCATTGAACGAAGTTCACAAGTACCGTCCTTATAGATTGCAAGGTATGTCTGTGCGCCCTTATGAACCTCGGGAGTACCGAGAACAACGCCATTCATTACCATGTAACCATAGGGAGCATTTGAGTCATAAGCAAGAGCGGTGTTCATAGCGCCTACTACGTTGTAGCCGAGGCTCTCATAGTAAGCAACAGTCTTTGTCAACTGCTCTGCTTTCCAGAACTTTGTTTTGTCTTCCACGCCGTTGAGCGGGAGGTTATTGGGATCGAGCTTATCGATCGCATAATAACCGGGGAGAACTTCAATGTCCTGGTTTGTGGTGTCAACTTCAAAATAGTGAACAACCTTACGGTCATTACCATCTGCATTGTTCAACACCAATTCGGTTTCTGTTGCACCGGGAGCCAACGCATACTTGTTTTCAGAGATTACTTTGAAGTAATCGCCTGTAACGGATGCATCGAAGGCCGAAGCAAACATTGACATCGGCACGATTGACATAACCATCAAAAGTGCTAATGCCGCTGCAAGAATTTTCTTCATTGCATTTTCCTCCTGTTTTTTAAGTTTTTTATATGATAACCGCAACTGCGGAAAAATTGCGGATTACATATACAAGATTAAATTAAGACTTCTTTCTGCGGATTGAATTGAAAATGTCCTTACTCTCACGCAAAAGGAATGCGGGGTTAAGACCAACCATCATAATCTGGTTATTCTTCCGAATCTGCTTAAATATAAAGCCGAAGCCGAAATTCATTGCAAACTGGGTGATAAGCGATGCTGTTGCAGCACCGACCGCACCAAAGTAGGGAATCATTACCGCGTTGAGCACGATGTTGCACACAACGCCGAACATATTGATAAAGGGCAGATATTTCTGCTTATTCTCTGCGAGGAGCCAGATGTTACGGATTGTGCCCATAAATGAGAATGCTCTGTACCAGGTGAGAATCTGGAGCACGGGCACTGACGCCATATATTCCTCACCGCAAAGGACTTTTATTATAAATTTTGCAAAAAGTGCAAAGACAAGGTTTTGCGCCAATGCAAGATAAGTAATAACACTGTAAAGTCTTGACAAATTCTTCTCATACGCTGCCTCATCAGTCTTTTTTGAGGACAGAATCAGCGGACGGAATGAATCAATAATTGCTGTATATACAAACTGGGCTGCACTTGCACAAGTGATTGCCGCAGCATAATATCCGTTTTCAATATCTCCTACCATTTTGGTCAGCATAACGTGGTCAGTATTCTGAATTATAACAACCATTATTGCCGCGCCTATGTAAGGTCTGCTCTTTTTAAACATCTTCTTAAAGCGCTGAAAGGAGAAAGAAAGCTTTGAGCCGCCTTTTTTAAAATAAGTGGCTATAAGTAAAATACCAATAACTCCGTACTCTACGGAATGGGACACTGCAAACCAACGATTACCCTTTTGAGCTACCAAAAGGAAAATCTTATACGATGCCACAAACACATACGCAACAAGCATTATTATTGAGGAGTATTTTGACATCAGCTTGTACTGAAACCAGTACTGCATCATCTCAAGGGCTGCAAAAAATATTGATAAGCTATAAAGTACACAAACAATAATTCTTTCAGTATCGCCAAAATCTACAATTGACGCGAAACCGAAAACTGATAACATACAAAAAATACTCGAAACAACGTTAGCGAGTAACGACGTACCCATTATTTCGCCCTCTTTTTCAGGCGATTCAACCAATTCGTGAACGAGGATAGCGTCAAAGCCAAGCTTCATTATCGGCAAAGCAAAAGCAACAATAGAATTAGCATAATTGATAAAACCATTGTTTTCAGGCCCAAGATACCTTGTGCACAAAATGCCTATGACAACCTGCATTACAGACTGTATTATCTTACAGACTATAATCCATGATGCATTTTTTACAACCTGCTTTTCCTTCATAATCTTTCTTTTCCCTGCCGATGTTCATTTTCTCCCCCGACCGACCGGAATCGGTCGGGGGATGATTAGTTTAATTAGCCGATAACTTTACCGTCTGCGTCGAAGGTGTAGTTCATCGGGATTGTGTATCCGTTACCGTTGGATACGTAGAACTTCTGGTTAACTACAACGATACCATTCCAGTTTACATAATAGTAATCGTTGTCAACCTTGATAAGACCCGGAGCCGGAGCAGTACCGTTTACATAGTAGTAAAGTACGCCGTCAATTGTCTCAAAGCCGTTGAGCATCTTGCCGTCAGCACCGAATGTGTAGTTGCCTACGGGGAGGTCACAGTAAGTTCTGGAAGCATAGTATCTGCCGCCAACTTTGAGTGCTCCGCCCCAATCTACGAAGTAGTATTCACCGTCAACTTCGTACAAGCCGAATGTTACAGTTGTACCGTTTTCGTACATATAGAGTGTGCCGTCAACTTCTTCAATGCCGTTGAGCATCTTGCCGTCAGCACCGAATGTGTAGTTGCCTGCGGGAAGGTCACAGTAAGTTCTGCTTACATAGTAGCGGTCGCCAGTCATAATCTTACCGCCCCAGTATGCATAATAATACTCGCCATCAACTTCGAACAAACCACAAGTTGAAGTTGTACCGTTGATGTAGTAATAAAGTTCACCGTCAACTTCTTCAATACCGTTGAGCATTCTGCCCTGTGCATCGAATGTGTAGTTGCCAACGGGGAGATCACAGTAAGTTCTGCTTACATAGTATCTGCCGTCTGTCTTGACAACGCCACCCCAGTATGCGTAGTAGTATTCACCGTCAACCTCGAACAAGCCGCAGGTTGAAGTTGTACCGTTTACGTAGTAGTAGAGTTCACCGTCAACTTCTTCGATACCGTTGAGCATCTTGCCCTCTGCATCGAATGTGTAGTTACCAACGGGGAGGTCACAGTAAGTTCTGCTTACATAGTATCTGCCGTCAGTCTTGAGCACGCCGCCCCAGTAAGAGTAGTAGTACTCACCATCAAGTTCAAACAAACCGCATGTTGCAGTTGAACCGTTGATGTAGAGATAGAGTTCGCCGTCAACTTCTTCAATACCGTTGAGCATCTTGCCCTCTGCGTCAAATGTGTAGTTGCCTGCGGGAAGATCACAGTAAGAGTTTGCGATGTAGTATCTGTCGCTTGTCTTGAGCTCGCCACCCCAGTAGGAGTAGTAGTACTCACCATCAATCTCATAGAGACCGTTTCTTGCTGTGGAGCCGTTGAAATAGAGGTACTTAACGCCATCAATCTCAACAACACCGTTGAGCATCTTGCCGTCTGCACCGAAGGAGTAGTTGCCAATCGGGAGGTCACAGAATGTTGTGCCGACGTAGTATCTGCCGTCCGTCTTGACAACGCCGCCCCAGTATACATAGTAGTAATCGCCATCAATCTCATAGAGACCGTTTGTAGCAGTCTTACCGTTTACGTAGTAATACATTACACCATCCTTGGTGTGGAAACCTGTGTATGCTGCAAAGTCATCCTTGAAGAAGTAACCTGCATAAGTGCCGTTTGTCTGAGCGTAGCCGTGGTGGTTGAAGTAGTAATACTTGCCATCAATGTTACGGAGACCGGAGAGACCGATGCCGTCCTGAGCGCAAGCAAGACCGTTTCTGTCAGTGTAAAGACCGTCAGCGGGCTTGAGTGTCTTGTCACAAGTGCCGTCCTCATTGAAGAAGTACCAGTTTCTGTACTGCTGGCTTTCAAGTACAAGCTGCCAGCCGCCTGTGAGACGGTAGCCATCCTCAAAGAAGTAATCCTTACCGTCAATTGTCTGCCATCCCTTTGAGTAGAATGACGGACCATAGTAATATCTCATACCGAGCAATGTCTTTGCCCATACGCCTGAAACAAGTTTACCGTTTGCTTCAAACTCGTATGTGATTACGCCGAGCTGAACTTTGCCGCTTACTGCTACAAGAGTTGTTGTGTTGAAGTAGTACCAGTTGCCATCAACCATCTGCCAGCCTGATGCTGCAACACCGTTGATGAAGTAGTAGTAATTGTCGCCAACCTGAGCCAAGCCGTTTGTTGTTGCATTCTCGCCGCAGTTGCCGCATACGAGTTTGCCGTCAACAATCTGGAATGAGTGGCCTGTTGCCTTAACGGTTGTGCCCCAATCAACTACGGATTCACAATCGTTACAATATGTGCGGCCTGTGTAGCCGTCCTGAGTACAAGTAGCAGCCTTATCAGCTACTGCAACAGCATTGTGTGCGTGCCATGCGGTTACGTTATCAAGTTCTGTTGCAACGTCAAGTGCAGCGGAGAAGCCCTTGATATAGGAGTCATAAGCAGTGTCAAAATATGTTACTGCACCGTAAGTTGTCTTGCACTCGATATCGATAACCGGGATTGCTTTTGAATTGAACTGTGTCTGAGCAGAAATGCCTGTTGCAGCCTCATCCCAAGCCCATACTCTTACGGGTACGGATGCAAGGATTGCTTCACCGCTTACTGCGCCAGTGCTTGTGATTGTGAGAGTGAGTTCATAGTTGTAAGCGTCATAAGAACACTCAACTGTTACGCCCTCAGCAGCGATGATGTGGTCATACTCAAACTTGTTTGCAGCGTTGAGTCTGAGAGTTGTAACAACCTTCTGTACCTTTGCTGCGTCAGTTGCTTTGATGTCGATGAAGTAAACTGAGCCAGCCTTCGGTGTTGCGTCAAGGTCGTTATGACCAACAACGGAAACAACGGGGTTTGTTGCTTCACCTGCAACTGTGAATGTCTTTGTGAGTTTTGTGTAGTTGCCCTGCTTGTCAGCGATTTCAAAAGTGATGCTGTGAGCACCGTTTACAAGGTAAACGTCGGACAATGCGATTACGTTGCCTGTTGCAACGAAAGATGTATTCTTTGACATATCAATACCGTCAACGTAAATCTTTGCGGTAGAGTAGTCAAGACCTGTGTAGTTGGTTGTGTTTGTGATTTCAGCAACGTTTGCGGAGAAAGACAAGTAATTGTTTGTTACTGTCTGACCGTTGATTGCTACGAAACTGTCAATGTTTGCAGAAATCTGCGGGTTTGTGATTGTGGGAGCGTCACGGTCATCGATAACGTCACTGTAATCCAATGTGATATCGTCAATGTACAATGTGATGCTGTCCATTGTGTCATTCTTGTCACCGTTGATGAACTGGATGAATGCGGGGAAGTAGTCACCGTCAGTGCCCTTACCGTTGTTAACGCCGTAGCTTTCATTGGGGTTGTACTGTGTGCTTGACTGATATGCGTAAGCGGTGAGGTCAAAGTAAACGTAAACCCAACCTGCCTCCGGGATAGCGTAGTCAGTGTTGTAGCTGACCTTCTTGCCATCGTAATCGGACATCATATAGTCATAGTTTGTGTAGAGTTTGCCGCTGCTGTCCTTTGTGAAAGTACGGCAGATACGGAAAGCGGTGTTTGCAGCGTTTTCGGGGAAGTAAACCCACATACCAACGCGTACAGCACTCTTGCCGTTTGCAACGTCACGCCATACCTGAGTTTCACCTGTGTAGTAAAGGTAGTTGTAAAGCCAGCTACCTACACCTTTTGCATTGAGTCTGTCAAGTGTAAGGCCGAGTGAATACTCACCATTCTTAACCTGACCGCCGTTTTCAGCAGTTGCAAGGAATACGCTTGAGGACTGTGTGCCAACATCATTACCGTAGTCATCGGGCTTGAGAATCTGATATTTGGGGTCAGTGTATTTTGCGTTTTCCTGATCAACCCATTCGTCAATTGTGTCAGTACCCTTCCAATCTGTGATGTCGCCATCTTCGAAGTCAAAGAGAACTTCGGAGCCCTTACCGAACTTGACTGTGATTGTAGCAGCCGCTACGGAAGCATCGTTCTTGTAAGAAGCGGTAACAACAGTTGTCTTGATTGATTCATCGCTTGTTGCGCTGAAATCAAATCCGTTCAAGGAACCTGCACTTGCGTTTGCAATAGTCCAGTTGAAGTCATCAGCGGAGCAGAAAACTTCATTGTTGTTGTACATTGCTGTGATTGTAAGCGGAGCAGTCTTGCCGTAAGGAACGGTCTTTTCAGATGCGCCGAAAGTAATGCTTTCAGGGTTTACGATGCTGATTGTCTTTGAACCGACAACTGCACCATCAAGCACCATCTGGATATCTACGTTGCCAAGTTTGCCGCTTGAAACGAAACGTCCGTCAGCGATTGTACCGAATGAATCATCGGACAATGCCCATGTTACAGCCTCAGGAATTTCATCAGCAGGGCCGTTTGCTGCGTCAGCACCGAATGCTGAGAAAGCAGCGATTGAGCCGGGTACATAGTAATCGTAATCGCCGGAGATGATTGCGTGGTCAAATGTACCGTCGGAGATTGCGGTAGATACAATCATAAGAGTGTTGGATACCGCACGCTCTGCCTGACCGGAAGGTGTGTTTACTGTTTCAAACTTGTCGGAACCTTCACGGATTGCGCCGAATGTTGCGGAGTTACCGCCGTCAAGGTGGAGCGCTTCAACGCATCCGAGTGCAAGCATAACTTCTGCCTGCTCCTGAACGGTGAGACCGATTGTCTGCGGAGCCTGGCTACCGTCAGCGGTCATTGTGATAACTCTGCCGTCAGCGGTGATACCGATTGTCTGACGGGGATACTTTGTTGTCTTGTCAAGACCTGCAGCAACTGCACCGTCTTTTACAATATGAATGTATCCACCGATGGCCTCTTTAATCTGGCCTTTATATGACGAATATTCGCCCTTAGCACCAATCATTACAGTGCCGTCTTTGAGAACTGCGAAGAAAGCATAGTTATCTCCGCCTGTTGACATATCAACGCCTTCCATTACAAATGCGCCTGTGGGAGCACCGGTTGTAACGTTGTAGTAGGAAGCATTGAGACCTGCAACAACCTTGAAAGGCTCTGCGTAGTTGGACTCCATAGCCGCTACCTGCTCAGAAAGCGTCTGCATGCCCCATTCACTGTTCTGATTGTCTTTGTAGTTTGCGTAAAACTTAACTGTGTCAACGGATGTATCGGATACTGTGAGATACATCTCAACACGGTCCCCGTTCTTGTCGTACACAACGATTTCGTTCATTGTGACACCGGGTGCAAGAGTGGACTCATCATTGCTTACGATGGTAAGACCAACATCTGAAAAACTGGAGATATCAGTCACACCTGCAAAAGCAAGGAGAGTTGACAACGGAAGTACTGAAACAATCATCAATACAGCCATCATCATAGATAAGAATCTTTTCACTGCTTTTTCCTCCTAAGAAAAAATTTTATATTAACCGCTACGCGATCAACATCGGGTTCAATTACTTTTCGCTTTTCTCTTTACCTTGCTTTCAACAATGCTGAAAAGCCAAGCAAAAATTGTTGACGCGATAAGCACTGCGATTGGTTCAAGGCAATTGAGAATTAACGAAACGCCTTCCACTCGGGAAGTAATAAAGTCGAAACCTTTAATCCAGAAGTCAATTATAATTGAGTGAACTATGTAAATAACGAGTGTGTATTTCTGTCCATAACCTGCAATCTTTTCAAAGAAAGATTTGCCTGCCATTGAACTTTCACATTTGAGAAACAGATTGAACAAACAGAATGTAAGGAAAAATGAACTGATAAAATGCTCACGTACGAATGACTCGTGCCCTCTTGAAAGAATGAAATATTCCGCAAGGGTTGTTGCAAGAAATACAGGCACAAGAATGAGCGAAGTTGTTTTGCTGAACTTGTCCTTATTGTTGTACATAAAGTCGCCAAGAAGAATGTACGGTATTGCATAGAAAATGAAGTTACGGCTGTAAACCACTGAAATCTCACAACCGAAAATCACCTCGGAGTAAGCGCCTAAAACAAGGTTGATTGCAAGCAAAACGGGAATCAGCGGATAAAGTTTTTTAAGACTGATTTTCTTTCCCACAAGCCAGAGCACAACAAGCGCATAAAGAAGCGCACTTAAATACCAGACGGAATTTTTATGCGGTGACTGATTGAAGAAAAGAAACTCTATAAGAGTACGCCAGTTGAGAAAGCCTTTGACGTATTCCGCAACCGATTTGCCCGCCATCACGAGTTTTGCAACCATCCAGACTGCGTAAAGAAGGTTTGCAACAAGGAAAAGGACAAACACTTTTTTGATTTGTTTTGTTTCCCTTTTTCTCTCACGGGTCTGTGTGTAAAAATAACCTGTTATCATAAAGAATGCGGGCACTGCCGTTCTGCAGAAAAGAATTGTGTACTCATCAATCTTGCCGGGGAATTCTACGTGAGCCAGAATTACCAGAAAACAGGAAAGATATTTCAGCACGTCAAGCCCTATTGTTCTTTTTTTCAATAAACTATTTTCCATAACTATTCCCTATCCGTTACTCCTTGGGGTTTGTATGCAAGCACCGGCAACGCCAATGCAAAATACGCAATATACGCAACCTCTTTTCTCATTGACGCATTATAGAATGTGAGAATGATTGAAATGATTGCAAAAATCATTGCTATCTGGCAGAAAAACGGGTTGCTTGTGCCACGTTTATAACATCTTCGTGCGAATATGAAAGCAATGATAAAGAATGAAAGGTTGAACACAAGACCGACAACGCCCATTTCAAGATACAAAAATGCACTTGAGAACCAGTTGTAATGAAGGTCTGAGTAGGCCTCAAAGAACGGTGTGTTACAAATTGCAAACGCTGAGGTGTCGCAGTTTCCGAGTCCCCTGCCAAACATACGCGGGAAGAATCCGGGCAGGAACTTTTCAGAAACGGTGGGAATCGCTGTGAAACGGCCCATATCCTCCTCCGTTGCGTAACTTGTAGCGGTTGCAAGTTCGATAATACGGTCAAGCGTCAGCGCTTCTCCCTCACCGAAAATGACCGTGAGGATTGAACCGGCAAACATAATCATAACCGCCATCAAAATGAAGATTATAATCTTTCTCCACGAGAACTTTGTGAAAGCACTTGCGAGAATGAGAATGAGAACGAAGATGACAAAGTAGAATTTAAGTTCCGCCATCGCGGCAAGGAAAAGAGTTGCCGCACATTTGAGAAAACACGCAAAAGGTTTCTCTATACCATTCATATAAGAAAGCACTGAGCGTGCAACAACAAGCACGAACAACATAATTGAGTACGCGTTACATCCACGGCCTACGCCGAAAATGCCGCCAAGGTAGTCCTGTCTGTATCCGAATGCGAAAAACTGCACCAATGATACTGCGGCATTGACCCAGAAAAGAACGTCAATGATTTTGAAACACCCGCTTATATCATCCTCATCCAAGAACAATGCAAACGCAAGGAATGCGATATAGAAACGGAAGTTGTTTCTCACGCCCCAGAGGAAATAGAACACTGACTGATAATTGAACAGATACGCCACTAAAACGTACAGCAAAAACAGTCCCGTAAAGATGACGAATGGAGTAACCTTTTTGTCAAGCAGAATACGTTTTCTGACAAACAGGAGAAGGAATATTCCAACCCATGCGGCGTCAACGGTGTACTTGATAAAACTTGGTACGCCAAGAAACTCCATAAGCATTGAGAGAAGATACGGCATAATAAAGATATAAACCGTAAGCCACTCGGGGAGCGTTCTTTTTCTTATATAAAGTTTTCCTTTGTTGTAACTTTCCATAAGTAAAACTCCAAAAACTATAAGGTGGTCAGAGCCTCCACTGCTTTGCTCCAATCATAATCAATAACTGCACTGCGTGTGTCATAATCCGCTGAATTAAGAGCGGAATCAATCAAAGCGTTGAGGCTTTCGGATTCAATTTCATCAATGAAACTAAATCCCTCCTTGCCGACAAACTCACGCATCTCTCCGTAATCGGTTGTGATAACGGGTTTGTTGCAAGCGGCCGCTTCAAGACAGGACAGCGGCACATCTATACAATGGCCGACCTGCTTTACGGGGAAGAAATAAACGTCAGCCATCTGATAAATTTCCTGAATATCGGGAAGATAACCGTCCAATATTTTAATATTGGGGCAGGAAGTCAGCTCGTCGCGAAGTTGCTCATTCTGTCTTTCTTTTGACAGAGTGCTGATAACAAGCACGACCTGATACTTCTCACTTATTTTCATCAATTCACGGACATTCCGTCCCTCTTTCATATGACCGACGTGAAGGACAATCGGCCTGTCGGGAGAAAATCCGTACTTTATCTTTAACTCTTTTGACTTTTCAGGTGACGCCGGGACAAACTTTTCGGTATCAATACCCGTTTTGAGGTAAAGCGTTTTGTCACCGACAATGTCACTGTAAAACTCCTGCGCTTTCTTTGAGAAAACAACAATCTCCGCTTTGCTTTTTCTGAGCAATCGCTGTGCAAACGTGCTCATAGGATACTGCCTGACGAGCATTACCCTCAGCCCTTTCTTTGCAAACAAGGACAGGAGTCTGATGCGGATTGCCATTGATGTTGTGGGTGCGGGAAACGGAATGTACAAAACGGGTTGCTTCTGCTTCCTGATAAGCGAAATCAGTTGACGGCTCAGGTGGAATTTGTTGAGTTTAAGATGAGTGTCACTGAGTGCAAACTCACGCTCAAACGCCGCAACGAAAGTGCTTTCGTCCTTTTGCTTTATTCTCTTTACTATGCTTGTTGCAAGTTTGAGGCCGCCCTCATCATCAACCTGCGTAAGACTGTTTGACAAAATCAACATATTTATCTTCCTATACCCATTTTTTTGAGCAGATTTTTAAGCACTTTATTGTTTCGCGCATTCTCACGCGAGCGCATCAATCGGTAAACTCCACGCACATTCTGTGAGCGCATAAGTTTTGCAAGCAGTCGCATTGAGCGGTTGTAGCACTCAATCGGGTAATTGTTAAGCACTTTCTGCACAACCTTGTCCGAGAGAATTTCCTTAATACCGCTGAATTTCTGCTCACGCGTCAGGTCGGAGAGAGTTATGTGGCGGATTGCAACGCGGATTTTCATAAGGAAACTGCGCTCAATCCTGTGCTCTACCCTGTCAAGCAAACCGTAACGTTGCGCACGCTCAGTGATAACTGCGTAATAATTGAGAGTCCTTTCAAAACGCTTAGGGTTATATTTTTCACAGGTTGATTCAAGATTCTGGAAGTAAAAATAACCACACTCATCAGTGAAAACAACCTTTTTTGAATAATAGAAATAATCAACGTTGAAGTAAAAATCTTCCGCAACCGCAAACCTTTCGCTTACAAAGCGGATGTTGTTTGCGTTGATTATCTCCATACTATATAAATTCATAGACACGCTTGAATTGATAAGAATGTCCTTACTGTTTTTTTCATCAGCACCGATAAGCGGAATCATAATCTCATTGATGATTCGCTCGCCCTCATAGACGCCCTTTTCAAGAGGAAGCATTTTTACCTGCTTGTCACCATTCACGTTGACTCTTGTATGGTTGCCGAGTGCGGCATCCGTGCCGTTTGATTTAAGCGCCGAATAAAGATTTTCAACGTGCGTTTCACTTATCCAGTCATCAGAATCAACAAACGTTACATAAGCACCCGTTGCCATACTGAGTCCGTCATTTCTTGCAAGACCCTGACCTGCGTTTTCCTTGTGGAAAATCTTAATTCGGGAATCTTCCTGCGCAAACTGCTGACACAAAGACCAGCAATCATCGGGTGAGCCGTCATCAACAAGGATAATTTCCAGATTCTTATAAGTCTGATTCTGAATGCTGCCCACACAACGCTGTAAATATTTTTCAGCATTATATACCGGAACAATTACACTAATTAAATCCATACTCATACTCACATTTTACTTCTTGATTTTTTTGAGGAACCGTCGCATCGGCTTTGCTTTTTCCTTTGCAATATCCATCAGCGTAACCTTGCTGTATTTTCTGACGGCTTTGTAAAAACCGTCCTTTTCAACATCGGCATAAAACGTTTCTCTTGCCGCTTTGGGCTTGATTGAAGTTTCAACCATACTGCCCATTACGGAGAAAAGTTTGTCCGCGTCTGACTGATAGAGTTTGACACCCGTCAGTTTGCGAAGCATTTCCTTGCCCTTTTCACTGTGGACAACAACGTTTGAATAGCCTTTGTCGTTATCCGCAACGGGCGGAGTTGTTGCAAGATGCGGCCTCCAACTGTCAAAAACGGTGAAATCACTGCATCTGTGCTTTGTTTTGAAATCACATTTATAGCAGGAGCGACGCGAGCAGATGTCCTTGTGAAAAGACTTCATATAGTAATCAACGCGGTTACTGCCTGCGTAACGCTTGCCATTGCGGAATTCAATTTCAAGCGCACCACTGTGATAACCATAAGTTTTCTTACGGCAGGAAACACTCTTGATTTTTGACTTGTATCTGCTTTCCTGCCAGTCAAGGTATTTACGCCAGAGTTTCGGGCTTGGAATACTGCGACAGACAAGGTCAACGGTTGTCAGATTATTATAATCATTTCGCAAAAACGCTTTAAGTCCGCCCACCTGACACGGAGTGCCGACAAACAGGACTTCTTCGCCCTTGCTGAGAAGGTCTTTTACAGTTTTGAAAACGTCACCCAATTCACTCTGGGCATATTTTGAATTGCGGAATTGCTTTGCTTTTTCATAAGAATCCGTCAAGATGTGAATCGGGAGAAAATTCTCATTATAAACAACACCTGCGGCATAACCATTCTTTTCACAAAGAATGTATTTGCACAGTGCGTCAATAAATCCGCCCGAAGTGCTTTGCTCAAGCACCTCGTCACTCTCACTCTGCGCAATCACGCAATCAGTAAAACTTTCGCTGAGTTTTGGGTAGGTATGCACGGGGCAGACCTTTTCACACAAACCGCACTCAATGCACAACTCCTTATCCACAACGGGATATGAAAAGCCCTCCGCATCGGCGGTCATTCTGATTGCTGACCTGGGGCAAGCGTTATAACATGCCGTGCATCCACAGCAGTTTGAAACGGGAATATCCGGCATATCACTTACCTCACTTTGCAAATAATTTATTCAATACCAAACGCGTTTTTAAGATACGCTTTGGTATTCTGACGATAAATATCAACTGATTTTGTAACTTCGTTATAATCAATCTCTTTTTCCATCATCTCACAGATTGAATCCGTATTTGTAAAACGTCTGTCACTGAGATTGAGAAGTTGACACACGGAGTCAATTCGGGAATTTTTGGAGTTTGAAGAAGAATCACTGTAACGATTGAAAACAACAAACTTCTTTTCAAGGATGATTGAAAACGCTGTGCCGTGGAATGAATCGGTAAGGACGCAGGACGCGTTTCGGATGATATTCATAAACCTTACGGGGTCAACATCATAGGGAGCATAATCACCGAAATTGTCATCCTCCGCAACGTATTCATCAAGGTGACGCAGGGCAACAATCTTCTTTCCCGTTTTCTCCGCCAACTTTTTGGCAGCCGCTCTGTGCTCGGGGTTGGAGCCAAGGAAATAACAGAAAATGTAATCATCCCATTCAGGCTCAGCTACGGGAATAAGATTCTCCCACTCCGCTTTATTGAATACAAACACAGGGTCCATCAACACGGGGACATCTCTGCCGACAAGGTCTTTTACAATCCTTGCGCCGGTGTTTTCCCTCATACTGATGTGCTCAATGCGGTTGAGATACTTCTTTGTCCTGCCCTTCTGATACCACGGAATACTGCCAACGCCAAAACTTGACGCCCAGGAAATTTTTGTTGTTTCATCGGGAGCAAACATCAGGTTATAGAATCCTGAGCCGAGTGCGGATGGTGACCAGAGTTGGTCACTGCAGGTGATAACACTGTCATACTTGCTGCCGCAGACTCTTTTCAATTCATCATAACTGCTGTAAACAGGTGATAAACAATCATTGAAATAAACATCAAAATCATCAAAAGACTTGTTTCTTATCTCAACGTTTGCTTTTATTTCGGGGTGCTTTCTGAATTCAACTGCACGTTGCAACTGCAAGTATCTGTCATTGATAAACACCCAGTTGAAAAATCTTGGTAAAGATTTAAGATAAAACTTGAGGGTTTTCTTGTTGTAGCGGATGATTTCGTAGTCTATGCCAAGTGCGTCAAACATCCTTACCGTTGCAAGTGCCTGCAACTTACTGCCGTAATTATTCTGTGTGTATTTAAGACATACGCCTAACATAGACTTCCTCCCGCCAACTTATCAGCACTCGCCTTTGTGATACTTCTCGCAGGTTGAGCAAGCGTCAAGTTGCTCCTTTGTGACCTTGCCGTCACGGTAATCACAGACGATTTTGTTCTCATACATTGAATACTTTTTCTTTTTGAAGAAGAAAAGGAATTTGTGTTTGAATACCCACCACAAAGGCTTGTGGATATATTTGTGCATTGCGGGTGAAACTGAGCCAATCATCCAGCAGTTTCTGTCACAGCAACGCACCTTTCTGCGCACTGCTTCCGCCTGTTCACTGTTCCACAGTTCATCCCACGTCTGTTCGTTAAGGTTGCCCATAACTTCCTTTTCCTTTGTGCCGTTGCAGGGCATTACGTCACCAAACGGGTCAATGAAGAATGTGTCAAAACTCATATCACAGGGAAGCAAACGCTTCTGACTGAAAATGTAATTGATAAGGCCGTGATTGAAGTACGCTCTGAACCATTTTTTCGGACTGTTTGAACTGAGAAGTCTGTTGACAAGGTCCTCAAAATGCTGCGCTACCATCATTCTGTCCTGAATTACGTTGTTTGACTCCACAAAGTAGAAACTGTTGTGAAGAGATGCGGTTGCAAACTCCATTCCGAGTTCATCGGAAATGTTATAAAGTGAAACAAGGTCAGGCGCGTTTCTGTCCTGGACAGTCATACCGAAGCCTACGTCCTTCATACCCATTTCAACAAGAGTTTTAAGGGTTGTGTAGCCCTTGTTGTAACCATCGTCAAGGCCTCTGATTTCATTGTTTGTCTGTTCAAGTCCCTCAATTGAAATGCGGATACCAATCTGCGGGAATTCCTTGCACAAGTCAACAATTCTGTCAGTATAGAAACCGTTTGTTGAAATAACGATTCGCTCGCTCTTTTTGTAAAGTTCTCTTACAATGTCTTTAAGGTCATCACGCATAAACGGCTCACCGCCTGTGATGTTTGTAAAATACATTTCAGGCAATTTGCGTATTGTTTCAACAGTGAGTTCATCCTCCGGTCTTGAGGGAACTTTGTATCTGTTGCACATTGTGCATTTGGCGTTGCAACGGTATGTTACAATAACCGTTCCGTTCAATTTCTTTGCCATTTTAATTCACCAACCGTTTAATTATTCTTGAAAAGTTCTGAATGCATTGCTGCAACGGTGTCCCAGTTGTACTTGTCAACAACCTCTTTACCGTCACCGCAGGTCAATTCCTTACCGCTGAGCACAGTGTCAACCTGCTCAACGAACTCCTGCTCATTGTGATACATATAATAGCCACTGCTAAGGTCAAACATAAGATTGCTGCCGATTATAACGGGAGTGCCCGATGAAATCGCCTCAATGATAACAAGACCGAATGACTCAAGGTTTGATGTGAACACACTGCAATCCGCCATATTGTAATACTGATTGAGTTGCACACCGGGAGAAAGTTCACCAACATACTTGACCTGGTCGGCAATTCCATTTTCCTGCGCGAAGTTGATTATTGACTGCTGATACCCGTCATCAATAATTCCGCCTGCATACATATATATAATATCTTTATTCGCTTTCAGATAATCGCAGAGCATTTTCACAGAGCCAAACTGATTCTTTCTGTCACAGACAGAGCCGACCTGGAAAATGAGTTTCTTGCCACTGAAACCATTTGCCTCCTTGAGTGAAGCAACTTCTTCAGCGGGGAGTGCGGAGTAACGCTGTACGTTTACACCGTTGATAACCTTGTAAATCACGTCACGCTTTACGCCAAGCTGATTTACAAAATGGTCAATTGTAATGTCATTAAGTACAAACACAAGGTCAGAATTCCTGACACAGAAAACTTCCTGAAAATACTTTTTATTGACTGTTTCTTTAATCTTATCCCACTGTGTGCCCCAGATATAAGAGTGGACAGTGTAAGCCATAACCGCTTTCTGACGCAATTTCTTGCTTGTCAGTTTGAGAAAAAAGAACATATTGTACTGATTATGGAAGTGGAAAACAACTTTCTCATCAGTTTTTCTGAGGATTGATTTAAGTTTACGCGCAAGTCTGATTGAGTAAACAACTCTCTTAAGTTTGTGCATAATACCAAGGCTGACGTCAGTCTTTGTAAACATACCTGGCACTTTGACCTCCATAATCGGAAGTTCAATCGGCTTTCTGTCCCTTGCCTGGATGTCAATAATCTGCGCATCTTCACCATTCTTTATAAAAGAGCGGGTCAATTCCTCAACGACTATCTCCGTTGCGGCACCCATCTGCGCCGGAATCGGAGTGTAGCCAGTGCCAATCTCATAAATCTTCATCATTATTCTCCATAAATTTTCATCAATTTCTCGTAATATGTATCAGGTGTTTCAAACTCGATACTGCTGCAATTTTTTGTAAACTGTTCAAGCACTCCGGGTGTTTCAAGAAGATATCTCATCTTTGCTTCAAGGTCATCGGCATTGCCCGCTTCAAAGAGAAGCCCTGTTTCACCCTCACGGAGAATTTCGGGAATGCCGCCCATACGTGAGCCGATTACGGGAGTGCCGTACATCTGCGATTCAATAACAGAAAACGGACAGTTTTCATACCACTCTGACGGATAAACACTGCAAAGTGCGCCCGCGATAAGAGTTTTGAGTTCATCACCCGTCTTGAAACCTACGTATTCAGCATTGGGGACAAGCTTGATATCCTCCTCCGCTTTACCGTAGCCTGCAAAAAGGAAACGCACGTTTGGCATACGCTTTGCAACTTCAAGCAGGGTGTTTGTGCCCTTATCCCTTGAAAGGTGGCCGAATTCAAGGACGTAATCCCCTTTCGGTGCTTCAAAGGTATTGGGTTCAATAAAGTTGTGCAGTCCGATTGTTTTGCAGGCAAACCTCTCCTGCACGTCAAGTTTCTTTTTAAGGAAGAATGAAGGACAGATGATTGCATCAATATAACTGTAAGCCTTGCTGAATTTCCAGACATAAGCGTCCATCATTGCAAGGAAACTTTTTGCTCGTGAGCCCTTCATACACTTTGTTCTGAAACAGTGTGTATAGTTTCCGCCAAGGCATTTTTCACAGACGCGGATGTCCGTATCAAACAAGCCGTGGCTCGGGCAGATGAGCTGATAATCGTGGGCGGTGTAAATGATTTTAAGATTGCGTCCCGTCTTTTTACGGTACTTCTCCGCCTCAACGATAATGCTGGGAGTAAGGTGGAACTGAATATTGTTCAGGTGGATTACGTCGGGCTGAAAATCGTTGAGCACCTTACGCAGTTTTCTGCGTGCTTCCGCTGAATAAATAATGCGGAAAGGTGCTTTGAGATTTTTGCCGACACCCTTTGCAAAATCCATATCACTGACGTATGAACCTGCCTCGTTGAAAACGATGTTTTTCTCATTTTCAAGTCCGAAATACTGAACACTGTGTCCGTATCTTGTCAATGTTTCACCAAGTTTGAACACGTATGTTTCCGCTCCGCCCTTGGTATAAAGAAACTTATTTACCAACAAGACTTTCATTCTTCTCTTCCTCCGTAGGAGCAACGCTTGCAGTTTCCTGCACGCCGTACAGACGCAGGGTCTGGTCGGTTACGTCGTCCCAATTATATTTATT
>JAZQTF010000145.1:0-6821 GCA_045630445.1 Acutalibacteraceae bacterium | reverse complement strand
CCCTTCGCCTCCTCTTTCTTCTTTCTTTCCGCCTGAGCGGTACGGACAATCGCTTTGCCGAGTCTGATACTCTGGACAAGCTGACGTCCTGCGGGGCAGGTGAATGAGCAGCAACCGCACTCAATACAGTTAAGCACTGCGCCGTCTTCCAATCCCTGCGCATCACCGCAACGCTGAGCCTTTTCAAGCGATGCGGGCATAAGTTTCATCGGGCAGACACCAACACATCTGCCACAACGGATGCACGCTGTTTCTTTCTTCGGCTTTGCATCCTTTTCATCAAACGCAAGCACCGCGTTATTAGTCTTTGTTATGAAATAATCAATTGACGAAACGGAGTTACCCATCATCGGGCCGCCAAGAATAATCTTCTTCGGCTCCTTTGCAAAACCGCCAGCGGCATTGACAACATCCTCCACACCTGCACCAATCGGCACACGGAAATTGCCCGGGGTTGCGATTGCGCTGCCGTCAACTGTGACAGTCCTTGTAACAAGGGGTTTACCCGTCCTCATATAACGCGCAAGGAATGCAACTGACGCAACATTCATTACGATGCATCCCGCATCCATCGGAAGTCCGCCCATCGGCACAACTCTACCCGTTGCGGAATGGATGAGCACTTTTTCTGCACCCTGCGGATATTTGCTTTTGAGTGCTTTGACAACGATGTCCGACTTTCTGCTTTCAATCTCTTTACGCAAAGCGCTGATTGCCTGCGGTTTATTGTCCTCAACACCGATTATTGCATTCCTGATATCAAGCACTTTGCAGACAAGTTCAACGCCGTCAATAACGTCAGCGGTGTTGTCAATACATTCTCTGTTGTCCGTTGTGATATACGGCTCACATTCAGCGGCATTGATGACAAGAGTGTCAACCTTACCCTGCGGCACTTTGAGTTTGACGTGAGTCGGGAATCCTGCACCGCCAAGACCGACAAGGCCTGAATTGCGCACGTGCTTCAAAAACTCCTCAACTGTGTCATACTGCGGCTTTTCAATGCCCTCACAAAGTCTCATTTCACCGTCTGACTTGATTGTGACCGCGGTCATTTTCTCACCGTTTGCAAGGCGGATTTCCGCAACTTTGCTGACTGTACCCGAAACACTTGCGTGAATGGGTGCGGACATAAACGCTTCGGTGTCACCGATAACTTGTCCGACCGCAACAACGTCACCAACCTTGACCGTAGGAGTACACGGCGCGCCGATATGTTGCCTCATCGGGATTGTTACACTCGCCACATTTTCAAGCCTTACCGCACGCTGATTGTCGGTGTGCTTTCTGTGGGCGGGTTTGACGCCTCTGCTATTGAATATACCCATAGAGTTCCCCTCCTGTTATAAATTCTTTATTTTTGAAACCATCCTGCTTCTGACAAGAAGGCAAAGAATACTGCCTGTGATGCAACCTGCGATGATGCCAAGGAAAATCAAAACAGGTGCGTAAATAAACACTGCGGTGTTTGAGACAAACAAAATGCTCATTGTAAGTTGCGCCATATTGTGAACGATTGCGCCGATTACGCTTATCACCAGATAACCGATTCTGACTTTCATAAGAAGGCTCACAACAACGGCGCTGATAATACCGCCCGCAAGGCTCATCATCATTGCAACAAAACCGCGTGTCAGCCCCGCAAAAAGACCTTTCACAACCGTCACCGCAAGAGCACACGGCATTCCGACAGTTGCGGCGCAGGTCATTGTGACAACGTTTGACAGACCGAGTTTCACTCCGACGGGGAGTGAAAAAAGCGGCGGCAAAAGACTTTCAAAAAAAGACAACGCAAGTGCCAGGGCCGCGCAGACACCAAACACTGCGACTTTTTGTGCCGCATTGCCTGACCGCAGATTATTCGTATTTTTTCTGAATCTATCACTCAATGCGCACAACAACCTTATTGGGCAGACACACAGCCGATTCACCCTTGTTTTCAAGCCAGCCGCAACCCACACAGATTTTGTCGGGACAGGTGGAAGAAAGCACACGGGCACGTCCGTCTGCAACCTCAATTTCAACGTGACAACCATCATTGCCATCAATAAAAATTATATCGGATTGTTCAATTTTGTCAAGATTTATCCGCCGTATTTCAGCAGAATTGTGCTCTATTACCACAAATGTCGGCTCGGTTGAGTTGTGATAAATCCACACTGCAATAAACCCTGCAACAGCAACAAGCAAAATTGCCGCAAAAATTATTATATCACGTTTATAAAAAAGTTTTTTCATCCGCCATACACCTGCGCTATTCTGTAACTTTCATTTTGCAGAGTAAAGTTTTCCGCAACGCCCTTTGTCAGTGTAACATCACCGTTTTCAAAAACGAATATTGCGTCGCACCCGTAATATTCAAGCGTTGCAAGTGCGGTTTCAGTATCAAGTGCAAAGCACGCAGTTGAAAGTGCGTCGGACAAATAACCATCCGGTGCAATCACCGTCACGCTGACAAGAGTGCTTTCAACCGGTGCGCCTGTTGAGTAGTCAAGTATATGATGGTATTTTTTGCCGTCCTGCTCAAAATATTTCTCATAACTGCCGGAAGTTGAAATGTACTTTTCACCGCTGATTCTGATTATTCCAAGTTGAGAATTCACACTGCCCTGCGGGTCCCTGATGCCCACAGTCCAGTAGTCAGAAGTTGGATTTTCGCCATAAGTTGCAACGCTTCCGCCAACGGAAACAACTGCACCTGCCACATCCTCGTTTTGTTTGATTGTGTCAACCGCAACGTCACAGCCCGCACCCTTACCTATAGCGCCAAGATGGATTTTCATTCCACTTCGCGCAAGGAATACGTTGTTGCCATCAATATGAATCTGTGTGTAATCGCACAAAGAAAGTGCCACATCTATCTCCTGCTGAGTCGGCACACGGGGGGCTTGTCCGTCAATGTCCCACAAGTCAATCAACGCACCCATACAGATGTTGAATGCACCGTTTGTTTTGTTGGAAATTTCAATACCCGCAATAATGTAAGAAAGAGTTTCATCACTGACGGTGACGGGGGCTATGCCTGCGTTTTTATTTATCTGTATAATTTCAGAAACAAGGGAAGTTGAACTCAATCTTTCTTCATCAAGGGTTGCAACCGCTTGCGATACGGAAAGGCAGACATCCTGACTTCCGCCATAAATCGTCTGCGAAACAACGCTTCCCATAGCAATTGTTGTGTGAGTTACGGCTTTGTTACGGCTCTGATAAACCGCATCAATCACCGAAACGGCAACGATTGCAACCGCAACAATACCCGCCACAATGATTATTATGACCGATTTTTTGCTAAGGCTTTTCACAGCACTCCCCTCCCCACTTTATATACTTATTAAATAATACAATAAACGAATTGATAATAAAAGAGAAAAGTATAAAATTTTCAAAGAAAATAAAAAGCCGATAGCGTATGCTGTCGGTTTTTTGGCAGCTCTGCGCGGCGATAACATCCGACTCGAACAGGCGGAAAAGATTGAGGAACTGTTCGACTAACAAAATAGAGGTGCCACCGCCCGGTTAAAGTTAGGCGGTGGCATAAAATTTTAATAATTTTTTCGGAACACACTTGACAAAATGATAATTTTATGTTATCATATTGTTGCCGATTAGATAATTTGCGGAGAGAAAGGAAAGAGGAACATGACACAAATAGGAGATAGGTTATCAAGATTATTAAAGGAAAGCGGCTACACACAAAAAGAATTTGCGCTGATGTGCGGTGTTACCGAAGCGGCAATGTGCAGATACTTAAAAAACGAAAGAGAGCCCAAGATTGAGGTTGTTGCAAACATGGCAACAGCACTCAATACTACTGTAGAATATCTGATCACAGGCAAGGAAGACGAAACCGGCTTCGACGACCTTTATAGGCTTGTGGCACGAAGCACGATTTCCATGTCCGATGAAGAAAAGTTGAGACTTATCAAGCTGTTAATGGAGAAATAATGTTCGAGCAAGATTATTTGAATCACATATCGTTACCCGCAAAATTATATGACAAGATAGAAAGCGACGTTGCAGATCTGTTTATGGATCTGAACATAAGAGAATATCCGGTCGATCCAATGCAAATTGCACTTGATCTCGGCTATGATCTTGTTCCGTTTACGCAAATGCCGAAGGAAGTCAAGCGCGAGCTGATATTCAAAGACATTGACGGTATTAGTCATTATGATCCTGAGCGTAAAAAGTTCGTTATATACTATCGCCCCAACGGGATGAAGGAACGCTTGCGTTTTACGATCGGTCATGAAATCGGGCATATCCGAATGAAGCATAGACACGAAAGTGAGCTCGCAAGACGCATCGCGGACTATTATGCAGCGTACCTGTTAGCACCAACTCCGTGGATTGCCCACGCAGGATGCGAGGATTATACCGATGTCGCCCGTACATTTTTCTTATCAGACCCCTGTGCAATGATCTGCTTTGAAAGATACGAGCGTTGGAGCAGGATTCCGATCACAAAAGACTATGAAAAGTCATTAACTTGGCTTGTATCATAAATTGAATAGAAAGTTGGTGGTGTAATTTGTTTGCACTAAAACAAAAGACACACGAATAAGCTGCGCTAACAGCAAATCGTGTGTCTTCCGCAGAAATATGTTGTAATATTCCTGAGTGGCATTAAGTATTATAGCATATTTCTGCCCTTTTGTCAACCCATTTAGGCCAAATTCATGCCTGCCTAAATAATGGGATTCCGCTAAAGGCAAGCGGAGAAAGGTCAGAATATGTCCAAAGAAAACAGCACCCGTAGTGGGTGCAAAGACGTTTTTCGCGCATTTTTAGTAAAAAATGCAACATACGATGGGGATCTTGAAATTCCTTGTATTAAGAAAACTGAGGAGATACCGAATAGGTTGATTCCTTTTTCGAAAGCCGTCGGAAGCCGTAACTATGATGCATGGGTGCATTTTTACGAAGACGATGTCAGTTTTGAAAGACTCTGGAATCAGCCCTCAAAATATCTGCCTATCCTCAAAAGGTTCAAGGGTGTAATCACGCCCGATTTCAGCGTATATCGGGATATGCCGCTTGTAATGCAACAGTGGAATATTTATCGAAGTCGCGCGATCGGTCATTGGTTGCAAGAGAACGGTATACCGGTAATAACAAATGTGCGCTGGAGCGATGATCGAACATTTGAGTTATGCTGCACAGGCGTACCTTCTAATTCCACTATCGCAATTGGTTCTCATGGCTGCATTAAACTTGTGCGTGAACGAGAGTTCTTTATAAAAGGGCTGGATTACGCAGTAAACAAGCTGCAACCTAAAACAATCATTGTTTATGGTACGGCACCTGATGCTATCTTTTTCAAATATAGGGATGTCGGTATTAGCATCTTGCAATTTGACAGCGATTATATGATCGCTCATCGAAAGGCGGTGAGCGAGTAATGGGTGCGGGTTATCACGGAGGATTCGGCGGAGGAACGCAGGGCGCCAAGGATAATGCGACAGCAGATTTGATCGCAGGTCTTGAGAAAAGTGGTGTGAAATTCACCAAAGAGAACATTGTGTTCATAACCAAGGACGGGACAGGACAAACGGTGTGGCTAGAAACAGGCAGTCAATCAACTGGTATGCAACATATCATATCCCGCCACGCAGATGATTTCCAAACCAAGCATGGTATAGCAAAAGCAGAAATTGCAAGTCATCTTGAAACTGTTTTCCGTCAAGGAAAAGTAGAGTATAGCCGAGTTAAACCCGAAAATGGTGGATACGAGAGACTGTATAGTCACAACGGGAAATACTATCTACTATCTGGGGTAGGAATAAACGGATATATTGTTTCTGCATATCCGATTGGAGAAAAAGAAGCGTTGACTCTTATAGGGAGGTATGGAAAATGAAAATAGAAAAACAAGTAATAAGAATCCGACTGGACTACCTTCAAGGTCCTATTTGGATGAGCGACATTGAGACCGGAGAGCCTTTAACTGGCATTGAGTTGATTGATAATGATCCTGAACTCAGGGAACCCAATCGCAGAGCGGGACAGATGTTCAGTTCCTATTACGAATTCGACACACACGGTGTGCCATGTTGGTTTAATCACGAAAAAGATAAAGCAGAAAAAGAAATTATGCTTGACCTTATCACGCAAATAGTCGCTCGATTGAACGAAATCAATGATGGTAGCTTCATAATCGAAGACTATGAAACCGAAAGGCTGAAATCATTATAAGCCAAACGAAAAGCCGACAGCGTTTGCTGTCGTCTTTTTGGATTATTTCTTTTGCACAATCGTTCCATTATGACCGATTGTATGACAAATATCCGGACATTTCAATGATATATCGCTGATGCGATATGATGTTTTTCACTTCGTTCAAAATGATGTTGCTCCTTTCACTCGCAATGATGTGATGTTTGCCTTGAAGCATTAGCGAAGCGACATCATTTCCGAAGGAAACATCATTGGCATAGCCAACATCATTTGCCAAGGGCAATCATCATTGAAAAAAGTCACCTTTGTCGGTAAACAAAAGTGACTTTTTTCATGGCACCCCCTGCGAGAATCGAACTCACAACTAACCCTTAGGAGGGGTTTATTATATCCATTTAACTAAGGAGGCGTGCTATATTAAATTGAAACCACTCAGTTGCGAGGGGTTTATTATTACGAACGCAGAGAGTAACAAGGTGCTGATGCGAAGCATCAGGTTCTTATTACGAACGTAGAGAGTAACAAGGTTCTGGGGCACCCACTCAAAATCTTTGATTTTGCAAGTGGGTCAGGTTCTTTTATCCATTTAACTAAGGAGGCGTGTTATATTAAGTTACCAAGAGATTTTACAACACCCATAGATT
>JAZQTF010000144.1:0-1450 GCA_045630445.1 Acutalibacteraceae bacterium | reverse complement strand
CCACCGCTCTGCTCAGTTGGAATGGGCTGGCTTTTCTTTGCCATTATCGGTCTTTTGTCAATGGGGATGAGTGTGATTTTTGGCATATTCACAACCCAGCCGATGCTCTACGATGCAAAGGATAATGACTTTTTACTGTCGCTTCCGATACCTGCTTCAAAAATACTTTTCAGCAGAATGTTTCTGCTTTATCTGCAAAACCTGTTCTTTTCCGTTTTGATTATTGTCCCGTCACTTGTTGTTTACAACTCAGTGGTTGGCACCAAAACATTATCTCTGATTTTGCAAGTGATTATAATTTTTATTCTTCCAATGCTCAGCCTTGCGGTTGAGTGTGTCGTTGGCTGGATAGTCGCTCTCATAACTTCGCGTATCAGACGCAAAACGGTTGTCACACTTGTGCTTTCAATCGTTTTGCTTGGTGGCTATTTTTACCTGACAACAAAGATGACCGATTATATGGAGTACATTATAGCCAACGCTCAGCAACTTGGTGCAAAGGTTATCAATGCCTTCTATCCGTTTTATCAGATGGGACTTGGCGCAAGCGGTGAAATCAAAGGCGCGCTTATATTTGTCGGCATATCTCTTGCCCTTTTTGCTGCTGTTTATATTGTGCTTTCAGTAAGTTTTATCAGGATTGCAACTGCGCGAAAAGGCACAAAAAAAGTTGCTTATAAAGGTCAGGTGCTTAAAACCCGATCCGTTAAATCTGCACTTTTCAAAAAAGAACTTTCCCGTTTTCTGACAACACCGATGTATATGCTGAACACCGGGCTTGGTGTAATTTTTCATATTGCAATAATCGTTGTGATGATTGTGAAAAAGGATATGTTGCTTTCTGTGTTTGAAACAGTCCCTGTAATTTCTGATAATACACTTCTTTTCATCATTGTTATAACTTGTGTTGTTATGGCTATGGATATGGTAACTGCGCCGTCAGTTTCGCTGGAGGGCAAAAACATCTGGATTTTGCAGACGATGCCCGTTGACAGCTGGTCAGTGCTTAAAGCAAAGATTAAACTTCATCTTGTGATAAATCTTCCGACAACGGTTTTGTGTGTTGCAACGCTTGGAATTGCTATGGGTGCAGGCGTTGCCGGCATAATTCTTGCGGAATTGTTTTCAATAATTTTCGTTTGTTTCTGTGCGGTGATGGGACTTGTCATAAATCTTAAACTTCCCAATCTTACCTGGAAAAGTGAAGCGGTTGTCATCAAGCAAAGCGCAAGCGTGATTGTGTCAATGCTTGTGAATATCGGTGTGATTCTCGCTGTGAGATTACCGTGCTATCTGCTGCAGGAGTTTGTTTCGGCTGAATTTATGATTTGTGCTTTTAGCAGTGTGCTGTTGATTGTGACCGCATTGCTTGCTCACAGACTTAAAACCAAAGGTTCTGAAAAATTCTCACATCTGTAAATAAAAAGAAAAAACCTCGGACATTAAGTCC
>JAZQTF010000143.1:0-9375 GCA_045630445.1 Acutalibacteraceae bacterium | reverse complement strand
ATTTCAAAACAAGCGATGGCAGATTTTGGCTCAACAAGTCCATCTTTTCTGACTCTCGCGTCGCTTGACCTTTGTGCCGAATGGATGAAAACGCAGGGTGAAGCGGAGTTTTCACGCCTTGAACTTGTCAATGAAGTGATGGCAAATATGGCGCTCAAACGTGGCGCACTGATTGCGCAGGGCGAATGTGACCCCGTGCGCCTTTGTATCAACACAGCACCGCTTGGACTGAGTGGCGCTATGGCTTATAAATATTTCAGGGACAGAATGATTGAGCCTGAAATGTATGATGAAAACAAAACGGTGTTTATTCTCACACCTTTTAATGATGACAGAGATTTAGAAAGACTTTATAACGCAATTGATGAATTGGAGCAGGTTGGCTCACCGCTTGCGTATGAAAACCGACTTTTCAGACCCGAGGTTGTAATTTCGCTGAGGGATGCTTTTATGGCGGAAAAACTGACTTTACCCGTTATGGATGCGGTTGGCAGAGTTGCGGCGCAGTCGGTTTGCTCATGCCCTCCGGGAATTCCTCCCGTGATGGCGGGTGAAAGAGTGGATATGAATACCGCTTTGCTTCTGAAAGACTATGGTTTTGAATTTTTGAATGTTGTAAAATAGATAGATTTGTTGTATAATTAACGGAAGGGGCGGATTTTATGATACGATTCGATGAATTTGTCGGAAATGAAAAGTTAAAAGACCGTCTTTCCAAAATGATTGAGCGCAGGAGTGTGCCTCAGGCAATGGTGTTTGAGGGCAAGCAGGGGCTTGGCAAACGCACCATTGTCACGCAGTTTGTCCGTGCGTTGCTGTGTAACAATTCCGATGTAAGACCTTGCGGAGTCTGCCCGACCTGTGCAAAGACAAAGTCCCTTGCGCACCCTGACGTGACCGTAATTGACGGCAGTCAGCCGAAAGCGCTTTCAATTGACGTGATAAGAAACATCCGCAGCGATTCCTTCATTATGCCGAATGAATCGAATTATAAAATATATCTTTTCTTCAATGCTGACAGTATGCAGGATGATGCTCAGAATGCAATTCTGAAAATTCTTGAAGAGCCTGCGTCTTACTGCGTTTTCATCTTTACTTGTGAAAACCGCTCATCATTGTTGCCAACCGTTTTGTCACGGGCAGTTTCAATGGAACTTTTCCCCGTTGACGTTTTTGAAGCGGCGTCAGCAATCAAAAAAATATTACCCGGGCAAGATGCGGATAATATAGAAAAAGCGGCAGAAATTTTCTGCGGCAACATCGGCGCGGCGGTCAATTCGTTGTGCAGCGGTGAGTTTACAAAACTTTATGAAACTTCTCTCAGGGTGCTTAAAGCGCTGACCGCACTCGATGAGTTTGAACTTCTTCGTGAGAGTGCGAGTTTTGAGGGCGATAAGGAACTTTTTTCAGGATGCGTCAGCGTGCTGAGCCTTGCTGTCAGGGATGCCCTTACGCTCAGATTCGGTGGTGCAAAAACTGTGTCAGGCTTTGAAAGTGAACAGTTGCAGCCGCTTAAAGCCCTGACAAGTCAGCAGTTGCTGGCACTTAAAAATGAACTTGACGAAACAAAAGCGGCACTTTTGAGAAATCCAAACTTCACGCTTTTGATTACTCGTTTTTGTGCCCGTATGAGAAAATCGTGCGGCAGATAAATCGGAGGTAAATTTATGTCTGAAATGGTAGAAATGGTCGAAATAATCGGCGTTCGTTTTAAGGACGTGGGCAAGGTTTATTGCTTTGACCCGAATGGAATGAAAATAAGCAAAGCGCAGAAAGTAATCGTTGAAACCGCAAGGGGAATCGAATGCGGTTTTGTTGCTATGGATAATCGTGAGATTCCTGAGGAGCAGATTGTAAAACCACTCAAAAAGGTTATCCGAATCGCAACGGAAGCCGACCTTAAAAGGGTAGAGGAGAATAAGAAGAAAGAGAAAGACGCTTTCAAAATCTGCCTTACAAAGATTGCCGCGCACGGTTTGCAGATGAAACTTGTTGACGTTGAATACACCTTTGACCAGAGCAAGTTGATGTTTTACTTCACCGCTGACGGCAGGGTTGATTTCAGAGAACTTGTAAAGGACCTTGCGTCACAATTCAGGACAAGAATTGAGTTGCGTCAGATTGGTGTGCGTGACGAGTCAAAGATGCTTGGCGGATTTGGAATCTGTGGCAGACCTTTCTGTTGCAGCACTTTTCTCGGTGAATTCCAGCCCGTATCAATCAAGATGGCAAAGGAGCAGGGACTGTCCCTCAATCCTGCCAAGATTTCAGGCAACTGTGGCAGACTTATGTGCTGTCTCAAATATGAGCAGAATGCTTATGAGTATCTTCTCAAAATCACTCCCAAGCAGGGAGCAATTGTTTCAACGCCCGAGGGCAAGGGCACAGTTGTTGAGTCAAACCCCATCACAGGCAGACTCAAAGTTTCAATCCATTCCCGCACTAATGCCGCTCCGATTGTTATTCACAGAAAGAACGTCAAGATTGTAAAAGACGGTCAGATTCGTGTGGATAAGGCAGAAATCGAAGCGCTTAAGGATATTGAATAATAAAACGGAGGTTTTAATTATGCTTAGTAAAGAAAGAGTAACAGAAATTCTCAAGGAGTCAGGAGTGCTTCTCGAAGGTCACTTCCTTCTCACATCAGGCAGACACAGCAACAGATATCTTCAGTGTGCAAAGGTGTTCAGAAACACAAAGTACAGTGAGGAACTTTGCGCAGATCTTGCTGCAAAATTCCAGGATAGCGACGTTCAGCTTGTAATCGGCCCTGCAATGGGGGCTGTACAGATGGCGTATGAAGTAAGCCGTAGTCTCAAAGTTGAAAACTTCTTCACAGAGCGTGATGAAAACGGTGGTATGGTTCTGCGCAGAGGTTTTGAAATTGCTCAGGGCCAGAGAGTTCTCGTTGTTGAGGACGTAGTTACAACCGGCGGCTCCGTTAAGGAAGTAATTGAACTTGTAACAAGCCTTGGCGGTGTTGTAATCGGTGTTGGTTCAATCGTTGACCGTACAGGTGGCAACATTGATTTCGGCGTTCCGTTCAAAGCGGTTTACTCCGCAGACGTAGAGTCCTGGGAGGCTTGTGACTGTCCGCTCTGTAAGCAGGGTGCAGGCACACCTGTAAAACCCGGCAGCAGAAAAATCAAATAAGGATTCATTCTGATGGATAAGTGTTTATCTGATAAAAAGCCGTTGAGCCATTCCCATGGCGGCCACAGACAACGTCTTAAACAGTTGTTTCTTGATGAGGGTAATTTTGACAATTTCCAACCGCATCAGGTTCTGGAATTGCTTTTGTATTACGTCATACCGCAAAGGGACACAAACGAAATTGCGCACAACTTAATTGACCGTTTCGGCTCAGTTGAGGGTGTGCTGAATGCAAGCGTTGAGGAGTTGCAGGAGATTGCGTGGATAAAGCAGGAAGCAAGCACCTATCTCAAACTCTTTGATGCGCTTGAGCGTTATCGCAGGCTCAACAGCAATAAAGCACCCGTAAAACTGGACACGCCTGAAAAGGTGATTGAGTATCTCAAGCCCCGTTATTACGGCAAGAAGAATGAAGTTTCAATGATAACCTGCGTTGACCGTAACTGCAACGTTATGGGTTGTTATACTTTGCTTGAGGGTACAATCAACTTTACAAGTATAAATGCTCGTAAAGTTATTGAAACAACAATCAGGAGCAATGCTCCGTGTGTGATTCTGTCGCACAATCATCCCGTGGGCTCACCCAAACCGTCGCAGGCGGATATTGAGTCAACCCGCGCAATTATAAGATTACTGTCGCAGGTTGAAGTGAAGGTGATTGACCACGTCATACTTTCACCCAACGGCGAATTTTCAATGGCGCAATCGTCAAGATTTGCGCTGATGTTCCAATAGCAAAAAACGGCGCAACGGTATATTATGTACTGTTGCGTGTTTGATTGCGGAAATTATTAAGTTGATTAGAGGGAATTGCGATGAATAGCGTTGGCAGCGTTCTTGACAGAGTAAAGAGAATACATTTTATCGGCATCGGTGGCGCAGGAATGTGTCCGCTTGCGGAGATATTGCACAGCAAGGGCTATGCCCTTTCGGGTTCCGATAATAACGAAACGGATACTCTCAAAAGAGTTCGTTCGCTTGGTATTCCCGTAATGATGGGGCAGAGAGCGGAAAATATTGAGGGTGCTGAAATGATTGTTTACAGTGCCGCAATTATGAGCGACAACCCCGAGTTGTGTGCTGCAAAATCAAGCACGATTCCCACCTTTGAGCGTGCGGAACTTCTTGGTGAACTTACAAGAAGGTTTGATAACTGCATCGCGGTTGCGGGAACTCACGGCAAAACAACCGTAACGTCAATGATTACTCAGGTAATGCTCGGTGCGGGTCTTGACCCAACCGCTGTAATCGGTGGTAGACTGGCCGCAATCGGCGGTAACGGCAGAGTTGGCGAAACGGAAAATATGGTTTGTGAAGCGTGTGAGTATGTTGACACGTTTTTGAAAATGTATCCCGACGTTGGCGTAATTCTCAATGTTGATGAGGACCATCTTGAGTATTTCAAAAATCTTGAAAATATAATCAGGTCATTCCGTAAATTTGCAGAAAAAACAACCCGCACACTCGTTGTCAATGGTGATGATGCAAACACCCTGAAAGCAATTGAAGGTCTTGATAAGGAAGTAATAACTTTTGGTTTCGGTGAAACGAATGATTACTATCCGCAGAATATTTCCTATGAGCGTTCAAGGGCTCGTTTTGACGTTATGTATAAGGGTCAGTTGCTTGGCAAAATCCGTCTTGACGTAATCGGTGAGCATAACATCACAAATGCGCTTGCGGCTATTGCTTGTGCTATGAAGAGCGGACTTACCTTTGAGGAGATTGTACCGCATCTTGAAGAATTCACAGGCGCGGGCAGACGCTTTGAAGAACTTTACAACAAAAACGGTATCACAATCGTTGATGATTATGCCCATCATCCTGAGGAGTTGAGAGTAACTCTTGAGGCTGCGATGAATATGGGTTACAACAATGTCTGGGCAGTTTTCCAGCCTTTCACATATTCAAGAACAAAGATTTTGTTTGATGATTTCGTGCAGGTGCTCAAGATTCCGAGTAAGGTTGTAATGAGTGAAATTATGGGCTCAAGAGAGATCAACACCTACGGTGTATATACAAGCCAACTCGCTGAGCAGATTCCCGGAAGCGTCTGGTTTGACGGCTTTGAGGAGATTGCCGATTACGTCGTCAAAAACGCAGAAAAGGGCGATTTAATCATAACCCTCGGTTGCGGCGACATCTACAAAGCGGCAAAGATTATGATTGAAAAGTTTGAAAATAAATAATCATAAATCCCCGATTTGCATTTTGCAGGTCGGGATTTTTTAATTTTATTGTGTGTTCTGTTTTTAACCCATTGAAATTGTTACAATTCAGTTGTAAAATAGAAATGAACTATGTTATAAAAACAATGAGGTGAGCGCTTATGTACACAAAACAACCCAAAAAAATGCTTATTATAAACATCCTTGACATACTTAATAAATATACTGACGCAAATCACAGACTCAGCCAGAAGGATATTGTTGAGATTCTTGAGCGTGATTATGAAATGGTTGTTGACAGAAAAGCGGTAAAACGCAACCTTATGAATCTGCTTGACTTTGGTTACAACATTGAATACACCGAAAAGGTCAGAGTCGGCAAAAACGGTGAGGAGGAGAGCATTCTCACGGATTGGTATATTGAGCGTGAGTTTTCTGATGCGGAATTGCGTCTGATGATTGACAGCCTTCTCTTTTCAAGAAATATTCCCGTCACACAATGCAAGGAATTGATTGGCAAGATTGAGGGATTGTCAAACAAATATTTCAGGTCAAAGGTGCGTCACGTGCAGAATCTTGCGGATGACCGTCCGCAGAATCCCGAAATGTTCTATGTAATCGAAATTCTTGACGAAGCGATTGAAAAGGGCAAGAAAGTTGAGTTTAATTATACTGATTACGGCGTGGATAAAAAGCGTCATTTCCGCGTTGATGCTGCGGGTAAAAGACGCAAATATCTTATCAATCCTTATCAGATGGTTGCAACAAACGGCAGGTATTATCTTATATGCAATGTTGATAAATATGAGGAGGTTTCTCATTTCCGCGTTGACAGGATAAAGAATATCAGATTGCTTGATGACCCCGTTAAACCATCGCGTCAGGTTAAGGGCTTTGAAAACGGAATCAACCTGCCAAAGCATATGGCCGAGCATATCTATATGTTTGCGGGAGAAAGCAAGGTTATCACCCTTCGTGCAAGCAAATGGATGGCAGGGGAGTTTGTTGACTGGTTTGGCAATGGTGTAACGTTCAAGGAAACAACAAATGACGAAATCATCGCAACCGTAACCGCCAATGAAATGGCAATAAAATGCTGGGTAATGCAGTATATGCCCAATGTTCGCATTATCTCTCCGCAGTCATTGGTTGACAGTATCAAGAATGATTTGAAAACTGCACTCAATGCATATGATAATAAATAAAAAAACACCCCGTTGTGCGTTTGCACAGCGGGGTGTTAAGTTTTAAGAATTAGCCTTTGATGAACTTGTCGATTTCTTCAAAGATGTAATCGGTATGGCTTTCAATGATACCATGTCCGCCGCCCTCGATTACGATCAGTTTCGGATCGCAATGAGCAAGGTCCTGCATTGTAACCTCGGTCTCACCGGGAACAACGAATGTGTCCTTTGTTCCTCTGAAAATGAGGATCGGGCAGTTGATCTTCTTGGTCTCGTTGGAGCCTTCGCCGAAGATTGTTTCTCTGTCTGAAATGTTGAACTTACAAACGGAGAATGCTGCGCGTACGAAGTCACGCTGTTTTGCAGACTCTTTTGCGTAGATAACTGCTTTATCATGCTCGATTTCATACGGTGTGTAAAGATAGTTCTTTACAGTGTTTACAAGGAAATCAAACATAATCGGCAAGTTGAACGGCTGCATATTCTGATAGATAACGCCGAAGCCGTTTCTGTCAATGTATTTGCCGTTCTTGGGCATAATGTCGGTATAAAGTGCAAAGAAGCCCTGAGTTGAACCGTTTGCAAGCATAATGATCTTTTCAACGGATTCGGGGAACATAACGGTGAACTGCATTGCTACAGTACCGCCGAGGGACCAACCGCAGAGGATGCACTTTTCAACGCCGATAGCGTCAAGAAAGTATTTGAGGTCCTGAGCGTAATCCTTTGTTGTTTCGATGGGCTTTTTGTTGGTTGTCTCACCAAATGCTCGAAGGTCGGGAGCATATACTGTGTACTCATCCTCGGGGAATTTCTCCATAAGCACCTTCATATAAAGTGAAGATGCGAAGTTACCGTGGATCATAAGAACAACTTTGCTGCCAACGCCGCACTGACGGTAGAACATTCTCTCGCCATTGGGGAGCATAACTTTGCCTGTGTTAACTTTTGCCGGCATAATCTTATCCTCCAGTCTTACTTCTTTTTGGGGGGAAGAACTACAGCCTTACCTGCAACAACTTTTTCGCCCTTCTCGTTTACAGCAACTGTATCAAATACAACGCGGTTCTTCTCAACGATGATTTCTGCAACAGTAGCGATAGCAGTGATTTTCTCGCCGATGAATACGGGCTTGAGGAACTTGAGTTCCTGTGAAAGGTAGATTGTACCTTCACCGGGGCAGAGTGTGCCGAGGATTGTGGAGAAGAAAGAGCCTGTGAGCATGCCGTGAGCAATTCTCTGGCCGAACATGCTGTTCTTAGCGTATTCTTCGCTGAAGTGAACGGGGTTGTAGTCACCGGAAGCAGCGCCGAAAGCGTCGATCATTTCAGGTGTAATTGTTCTCTCAAATTTGGTTTCCTGACCAATTGAGAGTTCTTCAATAGTAATGCTTGCCATTTTGAAAACCTCCAATTAAAAATTGATTGTATCGGCAGAAAAATTCCGCCTTATGCCAAAATTCGAGGAAGGAGCCTTCCTCGAATTTTGTAAAAGTTAAATTATGTTAATTAAGCGCGCTCAATGATTGTAGCAACACCCATACCGCCGCCTACGCAGAGAGTAGCAAGACCGTACTTGTCCTGTCTTCTGTTGAGTTCGTAGATGAGGGATACGAGGATACGACAGCCGGAAGCACCAACCGGGTGACCGAGAGCGATAGCACCACCGTTAACGTTGAGCTTGGACTTGTCAAAGCCAAGTGTGTTACCAACAGCGAGTGACTGAGCAGCGAATGCTTCGTTTGCTTCGATGAGGTCGATGTCAGCGAGTTCGAGGTTAGCCTTAGCGAGAACCTTCTTTGTAGCGTCGATCGGGCCGATACCCATGATGGACGGATCTACACCAGCGCTTGCGCCCTGAACGAAACGAGCGAGGGGCTTAACGCCGAGCTCAGCAGCCTTCTCAGCGGACATAACAACGATTGCAGCAGCACCGTCGTTGATACCGGAAGCGTTAGCAGCTGTAACTGTACCGTTTTCCTTAACGAATGCGGGCTTCAAGCCGGAAATGCTCTCAACTGTAACACCGGACTTCGGGAATTCGTCCTTGTCAAAGATAACTGTGCCTTTTCTTGTTTTGATTTCAACGGGAACGATTTCGTCAACAAACTTGCCAGCAGCCTGAGCAGCTTCACACTTGTTCTGGCTCCATGCAGCGAATTCGTCCTGAGCTTCACGAGTGATGCCCCACTGCTCAGCAACCTTCTCAGCAGTGATACCCATGTGGTAACCTTCGAATGCGTCTGTAAGTGCATCGTAAACCATGGAGTCAACGATCTTCTTGTCGCCCATACGAGCGCCGAAACGTGCGTCTCTTGTGATGTACGGAGCCATGCTCATGTTCTCCATACCACCAGCAACGATGATGTCAGCCTCACCAGCAGAGATGAGAGCAGCAGCAAGGTTGATAGCCTTAAGACCGGAACCACAAACGTTGTTGATTGTGAATGACGGAACTTCCTGCGGAATGCCTGCGTAGATAGAAGCCTGACGAGCAACGTTCTGTCCAAGACCAGCCTGGATTACGCAACCCATGATAACTTCGTCAACCATCTCCGGCTTAACGCCTGCACGGTTGAGGGCTTCCTTAATAACGATGCTGCCAAGCTTAGCAGCGGGTGTTGATGCGAGTGTGCCACCGAAACTACCCATTGCGGTACGCACTGCGCCTGCCAAAACGATTTCTTTCATTTTGCTTTGCCTCCTACAAATTTAACTATAAGTCATAATTCTTGAATAAACGAATAAGACTTTACCAACTAATTATAACACTGTGAAAAATATTGTCAATTACATTTTATAATATTTTTCACTAAAATATCTGTATAAGCGGTATAAATTTGCTTTTGAGATGGCGGAGAGGACAGGATG
>JAZQTF010000142.1:0-2607 GCA_045630445.1 Acutalibacteraceae bacterium | reverse complement strand
TTCATCATAGTTTGCAGGCAAGTAAATATCGTAGTACAGGTAATCGGAATATGATGAATCCACACCCGCTCTGTAATAAGACCATCTACTTGTTACTCTTTTTGCATTACCGGTAACCCAGGTACCTTCACCGCCGCCTGTAGCTGCGTTAGCTGTGATTGCCGGTGTGCAGAAAATGCAACCTACAACCAGGACCAACAACAAAACCATAGACAATACACGGGAAATTCTGCGCGTTTTGTTTTCTTTCATAATTACTTACACTCCTTAAGATGTCAAAAATATTTTCTTGAGCAGAAAACCCTCAATCAATCCGCTCTATACTTTATATATAGTGTCTAAAAAATCCTTAGACGACTACGGATATTCTAACAAAAACACCAACAACTGTCAACCTTTTTTTGTCTTTTAGCATTAACAATTTGTAAATATTTTTAATCACTTTGTGCATATCATACAAATAGAAAACAGCAAATTATACAACATAAACAAAACGAGAGTTCTGTGCAAACTCTCGTTTTTCAACATTTTGATTAAATTGACCATATTTTACCGATTTAAAGTGGCTACACAACATAGTGTATCAACATCGGTTATTTGTACATTTTGCACACTACCACGCAGATCAGAATCACACTTCACTTTCACGGTTACATAGTTAGCAGTATGACCCACATAGAAGCCATCGTTATCTATAATTTCAAACAAAACTTCGGTTGTTTTGCCCAATTGAGAACGCATAAAGTCAATATGACTATGACGTGTAGCATCGATCATTTTTTTGCTGCGTTTTTCCTTATCAGCTTTCAGAACCTGGTTGGGGAAATCTGCCGCTCTTGTTCCAATTCTTCTTGAATAAGCAAAAACATGCGCTTCTGAAAACGACATTTCTTTGACAAATTCAAGCGATGAATTGAATTCTTCTTCAGTTTCTCCTGCAAAACCGACCATGACATCTGTTGTAATTGCACAATCATTGAAATTTGCCCTTAACGACTTACATAATTGACGATATTCATCAGCCGTATAATGTCTGTTCATTCTTTTCAGAGTTTCATCACATCCGCTCTGGAGAGAAATATGAAACTGGGGACAAAGCTTCTTGCACTTTGACAATCTTTCAATAACTTCATCGGTAATATGATCAGGTTCAAGCGAGCCTAAACGCACACGTTTGAATCCATCAAAAGAACAAGCAAGTTCAACCGCATCACAAATACTGCTGCCGATATCAGTGCCATACGCCGATAAATTTATGCCAACAAGAACAATTTCAAGGAATCCTGATTTTTCAAGGCTTGACAGCTCTTGTCTGAGTTCATCAAGCGGCTTTGAACGGACTCTGCCTCTTGCAGTCGGAATTATACAATATGAACAAAATCGGTTACAACCATCTTCAATTTTAACAAACGCACGCGTACGTTCATTAAAACCCGATATCGCCATACTTTCAAACTCTTCTTTGCCAACAACTTTTCTTACGTTGAATATTCTTTTCCCGCTAAGAAGATATTCATCAATCGCATCCATGAGCAATTCCGTATTACGGTTTCCGAGTACAATGTCTGCTTCGGGAAGATTGTCTGCATTCTGCGGATACGCCTGAGGCATACATCCGGTAAGGATAACTATTGATTCAGGGTGATGCTTCTTGAAACGACGCACACACTGTCTTGTTTTCTGATCGCTGGTAGCAGTAACAGTGCATGAATTGACAATATATATATCAGCATCTTCCGTATGTGAAACTATCTCATAATCTGCACGTGCAAATTTTTCAAGCATAACCTGAGTTTCATATTGATTAACTTTACATCCCAAAGTATAAAAAGCAACTTTCATAAAAACCTCCGTAACATTACCTTTCACAATTCATAAACAATATATAATAATTCCGCGATAAACACAATAGATATTTTAGTACAAAAAACTTGTGGAGGTATTATATCATGAAAAGAAAAGTATTTCAAAGGTTGATTTCAATAATTTTATCACTGCTCATCGTGTTTTTTTCACATACCGGTTATGCAATCAATTCAATTGTGGTAAACACTCAACCAACAATAACCATAACTGAAAATTTTCCCGTTGATATTTCAGCAAAATCCGCGATACTTATGGATACTGTTACAGGCAAAATTCTCATTGCCAAAAATGCATATGAAGAATTACCACCGGCATCAGTAACAAAGATAATGTCATTACTTATTATTATGGAAGCAATTGAAGAGGGTAAAATTTCTCTTTCAGATACTGTCACAATAAGTGACACTGCTGCCAAAAAGGGAGGCTCACAAATCTGGCTTGAAACAGGAGAAAAAATGACAGTTGATGAACTGCTCAAAGCAACCGTTGTTGCAAGCGCAAATGACGCATGCACAGCACTTGGAGAGTTTGTTGCAGGTAGTGAAAGTGCATTTATAAATATGATGAATGAACGCGCAAAAGAACTTGGTATGCAAAACACAAATTTTGAAAATTGTACAGGTCTTGACGATACAACGGACAATCATTATACAACTGCTTATGACATTGCATTGATGTCCGCAGAATTACTGAAATATGACCTTATAATTGAGTATAGCACAATATGGATGGATTACCTCA
>JAZQTF010000141.1:0-4026 GCA_045630445.1 Acutalibacteraceae bacterium | reverse complement strand
GTTTGCTCGTCTGCTTTTTTTGTTCTCTCCCTCGTCAGAGGGAGGCTGACGGGCGGATGATATCCGCCCCTACGAAAAGATTTCAGTTAACACAAAGTTTATTGCATACAAAAAGAAAAAAGCGGAACTGCTCACAAGAGCAATTCCGCTTTTAAATTTAACAAACCTTATTGAACTGAAATTACTTTACGAGTTCAATGATGCACATTTCAGCAGCATCGCCACGGCGTACGCCTGTTTTGATGATACGGCAGTAACCGCCGTTTCTGTCTGTATATGCGGGGGCAATTTCGTCGAAGAGTTTTCTTACAACGTCAGTCTTTGTTACGTATGCCAACGCTGCTCTTCTTGAACTAAGTGTATTCTTCTTACCAAGAGTAATCATCTTCTCAGCCATAGAAGAAACCTCTTTAGCCCTTGTTACGGTTGTTTCTATCTTGCCGTTTTCGAGCAAGTAGGTTACCATACCTCTCAACATAGCCCTTCTGTGGTCAGTAGGTCTACCAAGTTTTCTGGTTCCGGGCATTAAAATCACTCCTTTGCCAATTGAATAAACTTAAGATTTATTCATCCTCTTTGCGAAGCGCAAGACCGAGGGAGAGAAGTTTAGCCACAACCTCATCAAGAGATTTACGGCCAAGGTTTCTGACCTTCATCATGTCGCTTTCGCTCTTGCTAATCAAATCTTCTACCGTGTTGATTCCCGCTCTCTTCAAGCAGTTGAAGGAACGCACGGATATGTCAAGATCTTCAATGGTCATCTCGAGAACTTTTGCTTTCGAGTTGTCATCTTTTTCTACCATAATCTCTGTGTTGATTGCTTCATCAGAAAGATCAACGAAGAGATTGAGATGCTCGTTGAGAATCTTGGCACCAAACGACACTGCTTCCTTTGCGTTAATTGAGCCGTTTGTCCATACCTCGAGAGTAAGTCTGTCAAAGTCAGTAATCTGTCCTACACGAGTGTTCTGAACTGTGTAGTTTACTTTCTCAACAGGTGTGTAGATTGAATCAATTGCAATAACGCCGATTGCGGGCTGCAAAATCTGCTTATTGCGATCTGAAGAAACATAACCTCTGCCCTTACCGAGAGTAAGTTCCATGTGAAGTTCTGCTCCCTCTTCGAGGTATGCTATATGATGTTCAGGGTTCAAGATTTCTACATCCGAGTCTGCCTTGATGTCGCCTGCGGTAACTTCACCGGCATTTGTTGCATCAATATAGACTGTCTTTGCTTCGCCTGAGTGAATCTTCGGAATTACACCTTTAAGGTTGAGAACAATCTCTGTAACGTCCTCTTTCACACCGGGGATTGTTGAAAACTCATGCAACACACCGTTGATTTTAACAGATGTGATCGCATAACCCGGAAGCGATGACAAAAGCACTCTTCTGAGGCTGTTTCCGATTGTTGTGCCGTAACCTCTCTCAAGGGGTTCGAGCACGAATGAACCGTAACGGCCGTCAGCGGACAAATTAGTAATCTCGATATTGGGTCGCTCCATCATTCTAAAACCCTCCTTTTAAAAACGCATATAAATATGCTGGTCCACTCAACAATGACAATGTCATTATTTAGAGTAGAACTCAACGATGAGATGCTCCTCAACCGGAACAGCAATCTCCTCACGCTCGGGCAACTTAACAATCTTTGCTTCGCAAGCTTCAGCATTCTTGTCAAGCCATGCCGGAACGGGACGGGAAGCGTTAGCCTCAAGAACTTCCTTGATCTTTGCGCTATCCTTGCTCTTATCCTTAATGGAAACTACCTCACCTACTCTTGTAAGATAGGACGGAATGTCAACTTTCTTACCGTTCACTTCAAAGTGACCGTGAACTACGAGCTGACGAGCATCTGCTCTTGAATTTGCCCAACCGAGCTGATAAACGATGTTATCAAGACGGCTCTCACAAATGCGGAGCAAATTCTCACCAGTTACACCCTGACGGCGCTCTGCCATCAAGAAATACTTGTAGAACTGACCCTCCGGAATACCGTAGTAACGTCTTGCCTGCTGCTTAGCACGCAACTGAATACCATATTCGGAAGCCTTCTTACGACTCTGTCCATGCTGGCCGGGAGCGTATGCTCTGCGGTCAATAGAACATTTGCCTGTGTAGCATCTTTCACCCTTAAGGAAGAGTTTCTTGCCTTCACGGCGGCACAATTTACAAACCGGACCGGTATATCTTGCCATTTTCAGTTCACCTCCAAAAAATTATACACGTCTTCTTTTCGGCGGACGGCAGCCATTGTGCGGAATCGGTGTTACGTCCTTGATAAGAACGATCTCGAGTCCTGCTGTCTGCAAGGCTCTGATTGCAGCCTCACGGCCTGCACCCGGTCCCTTAACATAAACTTCTACTGTCTTCAAGCCGTGCTCCATAGCTGCTTTTGCAGCAGTCTCAGCAGCGGTCTGAGCAGCAAAAGGTGTGGATTTTCTTGAACCGCGGAAGCCCATTTCGCCTGCGCTTGCCCAAGAAATTGCATTACCCTGTGTATCAGTAATCGTAACAATTGTGTTGTTAAAGGTTGACTGAATATGGGCTGCACCACGGTCGATGTTCTTACGCTCACGGCGTCTGCGTGTAGCGGTAGTTTTCTTACCCTTTACGGCCATTTTCTTTACCTCCTGCGATTACTTCTTCTTGTTAGCAATTGTCTTCTTCGGACCCTTACGTGTACGAGCGTTTGTCTTAGAACGCTGACCTCTTACGGGGAGGCCTTTACGGTGACGGATTCCACGATAACAATTGATTTCAACAAGTCTCTTAATGTTCAACGCTGTGTTACGGCGAAGGTCACCTTCTACCGTAAGGTTTTTGTCGATATACTCACGCAACATTGATACTTCGTCCTCAGTCAAGTCCTTGACTCTCTTATCGGGATCAATACCTGTTGCAGCGATGATATCGCTTGCTGTCTTTCTGCCTATACCGAAGATATAGGTAAGACCGATTTCGACTCGCTTCTCTCTCGGCAAGTCAACACCTGAAATACGTGCCATTGGTCAGTTGCACCTCCAAATTATAGTTATCCTTGACGTTGTTTATGCTTGGGATTCTCGCAAATTACCATTACTTTACCCTTGCGCTTGATAACCTTGCACTTCTCGCAAATTTTCTTTACAGAAGGTCTGACTTTCATATTAGAATTACCTCCTTAAATTAAATCAAAACAATTAGGGATTATTTAGACCTCCACGTGATTCTGCCACGTGTCAGGTCGTACGGCGACATTTCTACTGTAACCTTATCACCGGGGAGAATTCGTATAAAGTTCATACGAAGTTTGCCGGAGATGTGGGCCAGTATCCTGTGTCCGTTGGGAAGTTCTACCTGGAACTGTGCGTTCGGCAGAGCCTCTACTACCGTACCTTCAATTTCAATCATATCTTCTTTGGACATTTACTGCTCCTCCTTGGCTGCCGCGCCGATTCTGTTAAGACTGCGCCTCAGCCGACAATCGGTTTGCATTTCTGTTTCTGACAGTATAAGGGACGTTACGGCAATGTGCCGTTTGTTCTTTCGCTTGGGGCTTCCGAGTTTTCTCTCCTTGCCGTTACACAGCAGGACGAAATCTCCCTCGTCAGCGACCACAACAAAGAACCCGCCCGCATCGTGACCTGCTTTTGACCTTACTACACAACCTTTTTCTACAGTGTACATAACTTCCTCCTACGCCTTTGTAAGAATTACAGGGCCTTCAGCAGTTATTGCTACTGTGTGCTCAAAGTGTGCGGACAATTTGCCGTCAACTGTCTTGACAGTCCATCCGTCCGGCATTGTTTTAACACCGTATGCGCCTTCGTTAATCATAGGCTCAATTGCAAGTGTCATACCGGGCATCAGGCGTACGCCTCTTTTTCTTATACCGAAATTAGGTACGCTTGTTACTTCATGAAGTTTGGTGCCGATTCCGTGTCCGACAAAATCCCGGACAACGCTGTAGCCCCTTGCTTCCGCATACTCCTGAACAGCCGCTCCGATGTCTCCGATTCTACCGCCTGCAACCGCCGCCCTGAT
>JAZQTF010000140.1:0-27792 GCA_045630445.1 Acutalibacteraceae bacterium | reverse complement strand
GGCGAAAAATGGCATAAATCCAATTATCAGATCCCGATGCTATCGCATCGCCCTGACGGGTTCGACTTCGTGCTGTCGCACTCCGCTCAGGATGACATATCAATCTTGCCGACAAAGAGTGAAAACGTTGTTTTCAATTTGACGGTGGCTTGTATGAAATTCTACATTTTCTTCTTCGTCACCGTATCCCCCCAACGACAAGGGCTATGCCCGAAAATGAAAAACCACCCGCTACGCGGGTGGATATTTATTTTTTATTCTGTTGATTTTTTGGTTTCTGCGGAAACGCGTCTGTCCTTTGCAATATCCTCATCGGTAAGGTCATCGGTAAGATTGTTATGCATCTTGCCAAGGTCATTTCTGCTTGACCTGTCAGGGCTGCCACTGTAAACATAGCCGTCCGCGCGCATATACGCTTCCCATCTGCGATGTTCAAGTGCCGCAAGCGTATCCCGCTCATACTCGGTCATTTCCGCTTCCGTCTTGCCTGCGCCGGGAATACCGCACTCAATCCTTGCTTTTGCGTGGACTGCGGTTGCGATTGATGAACGGTAACAATACTCATATTTCCAGAAATTGTTTTCCTGCTCCTTGTCACCGTTGCAGTATGAAATATGGCGGGCAAAAGCATCCTTTTCAAGTTCGGACGCAATAATCACATTCTTTGAGTACAGAGAATTTACATCGCCCACAAAGTCAATGTCATACGCCTGCGCTTTACTCTTACGCGCATTGACAAGAATATCCTTTGCCTGACTGTTGTAAACAACCGCCTGAATGATGGGCTTGATGCCAATTCGTTCAAAGAGCATACGGAGCATTACCGCAGTTGCAACGTTCTTTTCATCAGAACCAAGGGAAACAAAAACATAGGTTGCGTCAGTGATTTTCGTTATCTCATCCGCAAACTTCTTTGTGTCAACATCCATATCGGGATGAATTTCAATTGCATACTTTGTGCCCATAAGTCCGGGCGCTTGTGCCCTGAACATATCAAGCGCATTTTTGCCGCGGTCAAAAGCATTGAGGCTGAATGAATAACCATCCATCTGACAATACCACGTCAGTGCTTTGACCATCTCTGTGCCGTGGCCGCCCATACCAACAACAACCGCGGAAATATGTTTTGTCTTTTCATCGGCAGGTGTTGCTCCGTCAAAAATCATTTTGCCCTTTTCGTACAAAATGCGGGTTACCAATGAACGAACTTCATCAATGCGGCAGATTCTCATTGTGCCCTCTGTTTTTCCGGCAAGGAGCAATTCACTCTCAACACCCTTTGAGAAAATGTAGAGGCGGGCATTCGGCCTTGAATTATAAACACCTATGAGTTTAAGTGAATCGTTTACATTGACGATTTCATCGTTGCTGATTGCAAAAAAATGCACCTGTCCCCTTCTGCGACGAATCTTGAATCTGATTTCAGTAATCTCTTTCTTAAAGCAGATTGCGCCAAGCGCCCTCGCTTCCCCTACCAGCTCATCCTCAACGTTTGACCCAACCGATGTGAACACAAGGCACGCACGCGGAGAGTGCTTTGCAATATCCCTTGCAAGCGCGAGTGAACGCTGATTGATACGTGAGAAAACGTAAGTTTCGCGATGACCCGCAACAAGATAACGCGCATAAGCGGAAACGTTCTTAAAGAATGAAAGCACAAAACTAACCGCAAGTAACGGCGCAATAAACTGTGTGATATAGGTCAGTATAAGGTGGGGTTTCACAATCCACGCAGGTGCCGCGTGAATGTTTTCAATAATCGGCCCGTAAATGCCGTCCGCCGCAAACACACGGATTGACTTCTGCAACGAGATGACAACGGACTTCATTATGCCAAGCATATCCGTGCCGCTCGCGGTAAGGTTTGCGGGCAAAGTCAGAACAAATGACAAAACAAAACACAAACCGAATAAAATATGAATCGCATTGATGCGTTTGCCATACCTGCCGCTTGATGCAATAATCAGCACCATTGCAACAAACACCGCCAGGACGGACAACGCCAAGCATACTATCCACGTCATTAAAATCACCCATTCAGAATTATTAAAAATGAAAGCGATTTGTTTATGGCAAACCGCTTTCGAAGTTGAATCAATAAAGTTTATTTGTATCGGAACCAGACCGTCATTGTGTAAAGCCTGTCGTTACAATCAAAATGGCTGTACGCATCATCACGGATATTCTTGTCAGCCTTTGCCGCCGCTTTGAGTATCTCATAAAAATCCTGATGATGGAGGACTCTGTCCTCTGCTGTGCCATAAGCGGATCTGTTTGAGAACTTGAAACAGAAATATTTGCTGCCACGTTTTGCCGCCGCTTTCGCAAGGGCCTTGATCTGATCAAGGTCATAGGAATCAAGCACAAGTTCGTTGTGAGTAAAATAATTACAACGGGTTGCTGTGCATTCAGCAGGCTCCATCGGACACATATCAAAATTCCTTGTTCTTGATATCTCCTCGGTTGTGATGCCGAAATATGAATGGTCATAGCCTTCCTTACGAACCTTCTGACTTGTCTTTGACGGGTCATTATGAGTTACGTCAAGTTGATAATAATCGCCATCCATTTTGAATATATTCCACGCATGACCACCGCCAAGGCTGCCATTTTTTTCAATCACGTGACCTGTGCAATAAGCGCACTCAATACCACAACGTCTGAGCAGGTACTGCATCGCTTTTGCATAACCGGCACAAACCGCTTTACGATTAAGGAAAATGCCGCAGATGGTGCGCAGGTAGTCAAGGCCTTCCCTGTTCTTGTCCTCTGTTTCAAGAGCAACGTCATCGTAATCAACAAGTTCCACCATCTTTGTCTGCAAACGCAACGCCGCGTCATACGCGCTCATTGAGTCAGTAACACAAGCAAGGTATTGCTGGATTTCAGGATCCATTCTCTCCTGCATTGCCGCTGTTTCCTCTTTTGTAAACAGGTAGGCAAGTTCAACGAAGGTTGTTGACATCATTATATTGCAATAAGCCAGATAGTACAATTCGGGATGATCATAGGTAATGCATTTAAGCACGTGTTCAACATCCGGAATGGGTGTTGTGTCAAAAGATGCTTTCGGATAGAACTCAACAATCGCATCGAAAATGTTCCTGTACACTTTCTTCAAGTCGCTTGTCAGCATTGAGTAATAATACTCAGGCACTTTATCCGGTGGCAAGCGGTCATGCGATGAGGGAGTATAGGACTTTCCAAAATCCGCATCATCATAAGTTGCCTTTTCCTGCGGAATAACAACCTGCTCCGAATAATTGCCGCCCGTACCGTAAATGTCAATCAGATACAGGAAGGGGTTGTTGTTATACTTCGGATTTGCAATAAGTTCACGCACAAGGCGACGGTAACCTGAACCGGAAATCTCACGTGAAGTTTCATAATACCTTGTTCTGACATTTGCAAGAGCAGTGTTTTTAAGGTAGTTAAGGTAATGAATGCCGACAAGCGCAACATGACCTTCTGCAAGTTCATCTTCAAGACCCGGCAAATGCTTGTTCTGCCAGATTTCTGTCAGTTGACGCACGATCATTTCAGAAAGAAGGTCTGAAGAAACCGCTTCTTCAATATATACTTCACCCTTCTGAATGTAGCCCTTTACCGGGAAATCCGCACCTCGTTTTACAAGGTCAGGATTCTTCTTGAGTGCATTGATAATCTTGATTGTTGACTCAAAGCAGAAGTCGTAATCGTCATCAAGTTCAATGCCATAAGTACTTTCAAGGAAAAGTTTTGCTCGTTTAAGGTGATCCTCCAACGTCTTTCTGTTGTTGCTGACAAGACTGCGCGCACATTCAGAGCACATCACCCTGCCGTCCTCAAGTTCAACCATATCCGAGCCTTTTGCGTAACGCTTACCGCAGAAATTGCACTCAACACTTTCTATGAGTTCCTTATGCGGAATGAATTCGCATTGGCTTCTGTCATCTGCAAACACACGAAGAAGTTCACGCATATTCTCAAAATCAAAGCATTCGGGTGCTTTGTCAAAGCCAAGGTTAAGGTATCCCTGCTGTGCTCCTGAGCCAAAATACCACTCCATATAGGAAAGAAGCGGAGTAAAGAGAGTTTTGAAAATATGCTCGCCTGAGTGCATAAGCGTTGAAACAACACCAAGTTCGTCCGCACTGTCCTCAATAATAAAAATTTCAATCTCATCATCGCCGACGCTTTCACGGTTGATAAGAGAAAGTTGCGGATATCTGCTGAGAGTTATCTTTGCTTGTTCCGCAAATTCCTTGCTGACCAACGGGCAAACAACAATGCTGTCTGCAACAGACGGGAACATCGCACGGAGCAATTCGTGAAGCCCCACCGCAAGCGCAGAAGCAGTTTCATTCTTTTTACCGTTGTATGTGCCCCTGATTTTCAGTGATATTGTCAACGCGCCGTTATGGTAGGAATTAAGGTCCGCAACGCTGAGAATATCTTCACCGGAATACGTTCTGTTTTCTTCTTCCATGCCATATACACGGTAAGTCTGCCTTGCAAGTTTATCGTTTCCGGGGTCAGAAATTGACCAATATCTCAACTCACCGATATGGGGGTCAAGTGTGATGGCGTCAACCATATAATAGCCGTCCGTCAAAACCTCCATGGGTGCTCTGTAAATGCTTACAAAAGCGTCCGTAATGCCAAGTTTATTCTCCTCGCGGTCATGAATCACAAGGTGCTTCCTCGGCACTCTTTCAACAATCTTACTCGTAGAATCATCAAGGTTGTAACGCCTTGCCTGAATATACTTGTATCCCTCATCATTATTACCGCCATCGGCAAGATGAGCATAAAGTTTTCCTTTTTCCGTATCAATCTTGCTGACAGAATAAATGCTGCCATTATAGACAAACTTCTGTCCCTCAATATAATTCTGTGTCAGACGACACTTGGGCACGTTAAGTTCAAAGGTTTTTTCTCCGGCAACCATAACCGCCAGGTCTCGTCCGTTGAGCATATCAAAAGCAATGCCTCTGTGCCTGAGTACAACTTTGTTGATTGTCTGATATCTGCCGTTTTCATCAAAGTCCTTGATTGTAACAAACTCAAAATAATCGTAAACATTGATAAAGTTCGGAGGAATGTTGCAGTAAACCGACAACACTTCCTGCAGAATTGCGTTGATATTTTCTTCATCCTCATACTGAGCGTATGCAGGAACAGTAGAAGCAAGGTTGAAAATTTCTTCTTCGGAAATGCCGCCTGCGTTTGCTTTGACAATAATCTTCTGGGCAACCTCATCCGCCACACCACTTTTAGCGGGAACACGCTCAATCTGAGTGCCCTTCCACAATGCGTCTATGTTTTCAACATAATAGTCACGCAACATATACTTGGGAGAGAAAATCATAATAAGAGTTTTCTTATCGCCCACCATGGAAGCGTATTTGCGAATTGTTGCCGGCAGATTGTTGCCCGAATCAACCGCAATAATTACCGAATAATCGTCAGGATTATAGAACGGATCATTAAGCCTGAGTCTGCCCTCAGCCAGCACGGTAAGATTACCCTCGTTTGCGGCGATTGTTTCTCTCATACTGCCGTACGGCACCTCATCATCCACAAACACCGTTACATTTTTTGCACCCTTTATAAGACAGAGGAGTGCCATATTAAGCACAACGCCAACCTCTTCATCCGTAGGCAACAGGCGCAGACGCTTGGGATCTTCTTCCCCGACCTTTCTGCCCTCATAACTGTAACAACGGATCATCGCAGCACTGTCAGCCATAGCGTCCGCTGACTTGAAATCAACCGACAACATATTTTTGAGAACCTTGTCCATGCCGGGAGTTCTTGTTGAATCAAAACAAAGGTATCTGACCTGTTTTGACATATATCGGAGTTTGAAATCCTGGTTACGCTTGCTCTTTGCAAGCACAGCGTTATTCTTTGTGATGTTCAACAATCTCATATTGAGAATTGACATCTTCCTCGGATACATGTTGATTGTGTTGATAACGTCAACAAAAACGATTGTATCAATAAGGTTTGCAAAACGCTCATTCTCACGTTCAAAGTCATTGGAGCAAATGTAGTCAAGCGTTGCTACGAGGATGCTGCTGTTATCAACGTCCTCTTCTCCGTCTCCAACACATCTTCTGCTGCCGCAGACCTTGGAAATCTTCCAGATGGGAGTGTCAAAATTTGCTGCGTTGCCGCTCTCGCCTGCATACAGACTTGTGATTTTGGACAAGCCCTCTTTTACGTAATTATATACATCCTCAATCTGCTCTTCATCGTTGCAGACAAGCACAATATTGTCGCCACGCGCCAGAATGATGGACAAATATCTGAGAAAGTACATTGAGAATTCAGAAAAGAATGAACCGTTGATAATCAGGCTTTCCTCCATATTGACAACAGAGTTCATACACTTCATATAAACGTCTTTCTTTTCCTTCGGGTGACGCCTGTCCCTTACAACCGCCTGACCGATATGCTCAACACATTCAGCGTAGCCATCATTGGAAACCTTTTCAGTTTCCTCGGCAGTAACCTCACCCATATAATGAGAAGCAAAAAGCCTCTTACATTCCTTATCAATCACATCAAGGTCGGTCTGAGTCTGCTTAGCGCCAACCTCGCCCATATCCTTGAGCAATTCAGGACACTCCTTGTCAACACAACGGATGCCGTCAACAAAGAAATGGAACTCCCAAAGTATAAGCAAGGACAAAATGGGATACATATATGATGACCTGAACAAAGAAACAATGAAACTGTACGGCAACCAACCCGCTGAAAACAACGCCGGAATCTGGTGCCATACAAACAACAACGCGTACGCAATCGTGAGGAAAAGCGTGAACCATTTTACAACACGGCTGACGAAAAACCATGTTTCATTGTAAAGTTTTTTGATAAGCCAACGCTCAAACCTCTGACGTCTTGTGAATTTTTTATGTTTCTTATCTGCAGGGATAACAAGGCTCTTTTTTCTCAGACGGCGTCTGATGAAAGCCTTGATAACGCGGAACAAAACTCCAATTCCAAGGTTAACTGCAATTGCAGCATAAACCGTTGTGAAATATATAAATCTGCCATCAACTGCAAAAATTCTGCTCAGCCACTGGAAAAATTTAAGCTGACTCAGACTGAGTTTGAAATCACCAAGGACGTGCAAAACAAGCGCAACGACAAACACGTAAGCAATCGTAAACAACAGAATACGAAGGCGCTTGTGTCTGATTTTGTGTTTCTTGTCCTTCTTTATAGCATTGCATTCAAGCAACAAGGGTGAAAACATCACAAGAACAACCGCAATGATTGTGATAATCTTAATAAAGAACTTCAGTAATGCCATCGATTAACCCTCCCTTGCGCTTCTTACTATTGTTGCCATCAGTTTTTTTGCCTGCCTTTGTAATGGATTGTACTGTCTCGTCATCTATCACCGTGTAGAGCATATAATTCGTTTTGCCTACACAGAACGGCACTCTGTAATCAATCTCATCAGGAATACCCGCAGTTGAAATTTGTGAATTTACCGACACACCAAGGTCGGAAAGAATATTACAGATTTCAGTAATGCGGTCACGAAGTTTCTGTGTGTGATGCTCCAGTTTAGCCGTAGCCATTCTGCAGCAATCAATATGGAATTCAACGTCAAGCATATGCTCATAGCCCGCTCTGAATGACGGAATTTTTGTGCTGAGCAAAACCTCATAGGCCTTGACAGCGGCATTGTTTTTACAAATCAGCTTATTAGATTCTTCAAGCAACTCCTTCCACGCTTCAAAACAACGTCTCATCTGACGCATTTTAAGCACTGCAAACACAGAGTAAAGCAAAACAGCGGGGAGAATGAATGAACCAACAAACAACATCTTTGTGATTGTGTTGCTTATAAAATCAAACCACTGGCTGACCACAAACGGTGCGTAAATAAAAATCAACGCAATCCACATAAAGAGTCCTGCAATCCAGAGTTTTTTCAGGCTCCTTCTGACCTGCTCGATCTTTGTTGCAAACCTGCTGCACTGCTCCTCAATATCTTCAAGCGCAACCGAGCGCGCCGCACTGAATTCAAGATATTCATGCATAAGCGATTTGTACGCTTTATCCGCAAAACCCTTGACTACGTCAGCAGGGTCTTCCTGAAGTTTCTCACCATTCTTATGGGTATAACGATATTTATTTTTATCTTCAACAAGGTCAGCATCGGCCATACTTACAATCCTCTTGTCAAGCCACGCTGATGTGTTGTCGATGGATTTTCCTGCATAATTTGATGTGGCCTTTCCGACCTCATAATCCAACTTTTTGAAATGCTCCAGATGATAACGCTTGAGTTGTATAACCTCTTTTTCAAATTGCTCAAAAGTAGATTTTGCGCTCAATTCGGTGCTGGGATTGTATGGCTTCGCACTGTCAAAAGATTCAAAGCCATCAAACGGAGGCTCCACCTTTGCCTCAAACTCAAGCACCTGTTGCTGCTCAACGTCAATAGGCACGGCGATATCTCCGCCATGCAACGTATCATCATCTGTTTCTTCAACGTCAGAAACAGCAATTTTCTTGCTGACAATCTTTGTTTCCGTTTTAATGTCTCCATACTCGTCAAGTCCGAATCTGTTGGTATCCATTTTCATCAGGGCCGGAGCGAGCTTGTTCTCACCCTCAGAAAACCTGCCCTTCTTCTTTTCGGCTTCTTTCTGCTTACGCTTGTAAACCTCCAGCTTTTTATTGAGCATATCGGTTAACGTATCCCAATCAAGGTCCACAAGTTCCTTAATCATTTTATTATTCTGACCATCGGTACTGTTGTTGCCATCAGTTGACTCAAAAAAGGTACCGCTGAAAGCACAGTCAAGGAGATACACACAAAGCATCAATTCGCGTTTGACGCGAAGGCTCTGATTCAGGCTCGCTGCACCTCTGTTTGTTCTGAAAGCAACGCTTTTGACAACCGAACCATCAGCAGAAGAGCCGTCATTCTGTGGTGCTGAAAAAACATCATTACTCACATCATCAAACATTTCGCCGGAATACAAACGGGTTGCCCATGATATAATTTCATTTTTAAAATGACTGCAGATATCGCGGCTGACCAAAGGCTCTGTGTCCTTTGTAAACCACTCATATATTTTCTGCCCGAAGGTGCTGTCATTTTTTGTCAGTCCCTCATTGCACTCTTTGAACTTATCAACGCAATCAAGGACGTCGTCCTTTTCTGCGGGCAGACCAAGGACTGTCATCATATCTTTGAACTTCTGTTCAATGGTTGCATTGTCACTTGACGGTCCGTTGTACTCATCAAAGATAACAAGAATTTTTGAAGGATTTCTGCCCTGGTCAGCAAGACCGCGCAAAAGAGTTTTTCTGATATATCTGCGAATCAATATGTGCAATGTATTACCACGCGCATCCCTTTCCGACTCGTTTTCATCAGCATAAGAAATATTGCGATACGCAGAAAATTCGAGCAGGTCAACATAGACAATCAGACTGAAATCATTTCCGACTGCCTCATAACTGTCAATTATGTCACCCATCCTTTTTACGCAGGAAGAATAGCCGCAACGCTTATCCTCCCAGGACTCCATACTGCACTCAAGCTGAATGAGCTGATTTGTTTCGTGCAGGATGTCCATAATTTCCTTTATGTTTATTAACTTGTTCCTGGATGTGTTTATAAAGAACGTATTATGTCTTTCCAAAGACTTATTGTTCATCTTTTAACCGACTCCCGTCAATGACACTTTGGAAGGCGCTGTAAAAAAGCACCTTCCAAAGCGTTGATTAAGTTGATTTAATTGTTTGGTAATACCACTTCAGAAAGAATTAGTCTTTCTTTGTGTTTTTCTTACCTGTTGATTTTTTTGTTGTTGATTTCTTGGTTGTTGACTTCTTGGTTGTTGACGCTGCACGTACAGCCTTGGCATCGGACATCAAGCCCATTGCTGTGAAATCATCAACCCATGACTTGAATGCTACAGCCTTACCATCAACACGTGCGGAAGAATCATATACACGCTTGAGCAAGGAAAGTTTTGCCTCAGCAATCTGTTCAGGCTCTCTGTCCATATTGTAACTGTCAACCAACTCGCCGATGATTTCTTCAAGCGCACTGATAAGTCCGGTCTTAACGCCGGTCTTACTGCCGCGCATAGCATCGTAACGGCAAATGATTGTTACAGCGTTCAAATCCTCGTTGGATGTTGTGATGCCCTTGTATGCCTTTGTGCCAACATAGGTGTCCATATCCATCTTCTCATACTCAAAGATATCAAGAACTTCCTTGGTAACGTCTACTGCAAACGCGCCGTCATTTCTCAGCGTTTCCATAAGTTTTGCAATATCCGTTGCGGAAATCATTTTGCCCTTATTGCGCAAAACCACGGAAGTCTTTGTTACAACGCCTCTGCTGGAAACCGTTTTTCTCTCAATCTGGAAAGCGCCCTTTGCGTTAAGAGTAATTTTGCCGTAAGCGATAGCCAACAGGAATGCGCGGTAGAACTCGGAGTCAACCTGCTTCTGCTTGTCAACGGTTACGTAGGGAAGAATCTTGTGCCAGGTCTTGTCAAGATGCGGGGTCTGAACGAGCGCGTGTTCGTTAACGCCGCTTCCGTCATCCAATCTTACCATCTTGTCAACGATTGTACGATAACTTCTGTAATACATACCGTTGTTCATTTCGTTGAACTTCGGAATATACTTTGTGGAAATACCGTAAACGGAATGGTAACAGAACAGTTCGCCCTTCTTGTAACCCTTGTCACGCTGCAAATCGGTGTTGATGCCGAGCAACTGGCCAAGTTCGGGGAACGACTTTACAACGGACGGATGGAAGCCCCAGAATGTGTCGGTCAACGTGTCTGTCACACCGAACTCACCCTTTGATTCCTCTGTTGCGTAAAGGAGGAACGGAGAAGCCATCTGTCTGAGGGTGGAAACACAGTTAGCAACCGCGTTGGCATATTTAGCCTTTGTTGCGATATCGTCCTTTTTCTTGCCTGTTGCAAGGTCAATTCTCAATTCGAACTTCTTGTCGTCCTTACCTGCGGAAACGCTGTTGATATCTGCTTCAAGGCAGAGCGCTTGGTAAATATCAAGGTCGATCCTTTCGCCGTAATCCTCAACGATGTCTTTGCCGAACGCGTTAACGATATTCAGAAGGAACGTTTCAGCAACATTGTACTCACCGTAAGGAATGTTGTCATCACTGGACGGTCTGTTTTCAAAACAGAACTTGCCATAAACAGAATCATAAACGCTCTTGTTGATAGCGGTGTTGCTTTTTGAAACGTCAATGTTAAGGCTGTCGTAAATTGCAGCCTTCTCAAATCTGTCAGCGCAGATGTAGAGAATCTTCTCGGAAGTGTCCTCGTTTTTCTCAATGTTAACATCAATCTCATTCTTCACCATCTTGGAAACGTCACCAAGAGTTGCAAAGAACTTCTCAACGCTCTTTGAAAGTTCCTTGATACGCGGCAAAAGATCCTCAATAACCATATCTTTAAGCAACGCTCTCATATAGCGTTCAAAAAGGGCGCTCTGAGATTTGTTGAACTGAACATACTGTTTTGTAAAATATGCGCAGAATCTGTTCGCTCTCTGTCTGCCCTTCTTGCTGTCAAGGTACTCTGACGGTGTTGACTCCTTGTGGGATGTTGCGCCGTTATCAAAGCTGATCTGCTCTTCACCCTCACCATAGCCGTTGATAGCAGCGGTTCTGAGATCTGCGATCTTCTTCTCACCGGTCTTTCTCTTCAGAAGTTCGTCCTCAAGTTTGTAGAGCATATATCTTACAGCAAGGGGGTGAACGAAGAATCTTTCTCCCTCCACGTTTTTCTTGGTCATCATACCGTAAATGCTGATCTCGTTGTCTGCATTTACGTCACCCATATCAAGCGGGATAATTGAGCTGACGATTTCATCCGCGTAACTGCGAACGTTGTCCTCAAAATAACGCATATTGGTAGCAAGAGCATTTGCTTTGGTCTTTACGTCTTTCTGAAGGCTCTCAATAGTATGCTCTGTCTTGCCCCACTTTTCAGTAAGCAAGAACGAGTTCTTTTTAGTGCCCATCTTGGACTGAACCATAGCGTCAATCTTTTTCTTTTCAAAATCGCCGCAGAAGTCGCCAACCTTATCCGTGGGAGTTGATCTGATTTTGCCATCAGAATCAGGCGCAAACGTTTCGTTGCAGATATCTCTTGCGATAATTGTAAAAAGTCTGAACTTACCGATTTCCTTGCCGGTCTTTGCGATCTTCTCATCAAACAACTGAATATATTTTGCGCGGGGGTCAATCTTCGGTCTGCCGTATTCACCGTCAAGTTCGCGCTGAGCCTCTTCTCTCTGGATTGCAGCAATCTCGTCATCAATCTTACTCCAACCGTTTTTAAGCGCTTCACCCGATGCCTTCAATGCGCAGTACTGAACGATATCGTCCACCGGATAAACTGCCTTTGCAGTACCGCAGGAACCGTAAAGCGGCTCTTCGCTGTCAATAAATCCGAGATATGTATTATCCTCCTGAGAATTGATGTCTGTAACCATCGGCGCAAAAAGCTGCATATAAACAAGCTGAGCCGTCATTCTCTCATAAGCGCCAAGATCTTTAAGGCTTGAACCGCTCTTTGTTACGCTGTCAATAAAGAATGCAAAGTCAAACACGGGTTTGTGTGCGCCGTTGTTGTCCACGCTGTCAAACAAGCCATCAATAGCAACGCGCTCAACGTCCGTTGTGAACGGTTTGCCCGTTTTGAGTTTTGTTATTGTGTTAAGTTCACGGATTGCAGCGTACGCGTTCGCGTAATGTCTGAGAGTGTGGAGTTTATTCTTTCTGATAGAGTCAAGAGTGTCAACAAAAACATCGGGCAGAAGGAAAATACCCTTGATTGTGATAGCAATATCTCTTGAATCAAAGTAGTTACGAATCCAGAGTGCCGTCTGGATAAACATACCGGAGCCTGTACCGCCGGAAAGTGAGGATACGATCATTACACGGATCTTTGTGTCACCAACAATGTTGAGAATGTTGTTGATCATACTTTCAAGTTCTTTGACCTTGCCATCATTCTCTGTTCCGAGGAAGCCCATTCTGGACTTCATTCTCATCTGAGAAGCGCCATCAATCATACTCTCCTCAAAAAGCGCGTCATAGTTCGGGAACCAGGAAAGCGGTTTGAGGTGGTTGAGTTCAGCAACATAGTCCCTGATCTTCTGGTTTTTACTTGTTTCAACAACAGGGATATTTGTGCCGCTGTCGATGATGTCGTCAACGTCATTCTGGTTTGTGTCAAGCACAGCGCAGCAAACGTCATCACTTCTGTAAGTGATGTTTCTGTCCTGCAAGTCTTTGAGAACGTTGTTGACAACACGGCTGCCCGTACCGCCCAAACCGATGAGCAATACCTTGGCATTTTTGATCTGAGTTTCATTGTTTGACATAATGGGTTCCTCCTTAATATTTTAAATAGTTTTAGTTATATAAAATGGTGTGGGTTACACATTATTCACTGGCCAGGCAGAAAGTATATCCTCTTACGATAACACTTGGGTCATTTGTGTCAAGTTCACCATCATAAACATACATCAACGAATTATTCAGATATTTGATAACGGGGTCATTTTCACGGATATTTGTAACATCTACCTTTGCGATTTCCAACGGGCCGTGTTCCTGAATGTATCCTGAAATCGAACTCGGCACACCCGGTTGAAGAATTGAATTGCTCTTGTAACTGCTGCCCCTTCCCATATACGGTGACATATCGCTCTTGTACCACGGGAAAGCCTCGTGACAGATAACGTCGCCGTTACGTCCCGGTTGCAAACGAAGTACGCCGTCTATCGTAAACACGGGCGCGTGAGGACTGGGTGACAGATAATACTTCAATTTCGTGTATTTTTTAAGCGAAACTGCCGGCTCCCAGGAATCAATCAGAGTGCTCATATTGTTATTGTTGTAAACAATAGTTCCCGTATATACAACAATATTCTTTGCAAAACGCGGCTTTGTAATCACAACAATTACCCAATAAATCAGGAACACCACTAATGCAAGTTCCAGAATGAACGGCGCCAGAACACAGCCAATAATATATCCGATTGTTTCTCCCTCAACCGCAATCTGTACCGATGCTGTGCCGTACGGATGGGAAAGGGTCATTGTAAGGCTATCTGTAGGAAGATCAAACCAGTAATGTTTCCAGTTAAACCACCACGTTTTGAACGTGCATTTATATTCATTCAAATCGCACGGCACGCAGGTGATTGTGCCGTCCTCGGCAACTGTTACATCAACGAAAAGATCTGAATATTCTTCGCTGAGTGACACAGATATGCCTGTTTCAATCTCGCTCTTTGTAAGTTGCACACCATCCTTGAGAATGTAGAAGGATGCACCGATCTCATTTCCGTAGAAACGGGTTTTAACAATCGCCTGTGTCGGCGGTACGGGAACGATTGAATACGCGGATGTGAGAACTGTGTAAGTCTCGCTTGCGGACACGCCCGCCGCTGAACAGGTAACCGTTACGTTGAACGCTCCGTTTTCTGTTGCCTGGAATTTTGCAACGTTTGGTGTAAAGACAATCTTACCGTCATCCTTCACTTCAACCTTACCGTAGTTTCCGTCAGGAGAAGCAGAAACCTGGGGATTAAGGCTTCGGACCTCATTTGCATCAGTCACCCTCTGGCCATCTTTATAAACAAAGAATTCAACTGTAAGGTTTGTGTTTGATGAAATATTGTCATATTTAACACTCTTGACATCACTGCCGAACTGCGCCTTGATTTCATAAACAGACGGCGGCTGAGTCGTAGTGGTTGTAGTCGTGGTTGTTGTAGTTGTTGGTGGGGGTACGTACTTTGTGGGAGTAAAGGTATTCGTTGATTTTTCAATCGGTTTGAAGCCCGTCATATTAAGGCTGACGGTCAGCTTAGTCGGTGTTTCTTTCAAGGTGTGCGAATCAACCGTGCCGTCCTTTTCAGAAACAACAACCTTGCCGTTTTCTGTAATTGTAACGGAGCTTGTTGTGCCCTTGGGCAACGCACTCACCGGCACCTCTTTGTCTGTGCCCGCCTCATAAACCTTGCACTCAACGCTGATAGTCGTGCCTGCGGGAAGCTTATGTAAGGTGTCAAGATTTGCGGGCTCGCCATTAACAAGCACCACCATACGAACCTCAATCGCGGGTTCAAAAAGGATTATAAGCTGATCCGCTGTTACATCCTGATCAAACTCCATCACATAAGTGCCCTTTGCAATCGCGTTGCTTCCGTTATCAACAAGGAAGCCACCGCCCATGAGTGTTGTATCGGTTACTGCACCATAGCCATTTCCCGAACCATACGCTTCAGGATACAGGAATGATGCCGTACGGCTTATCTTCAGCGAGCCGCCGCTCTTATACGTCACCTTGGTGAGCTTTGCCGAGCTTTTCTGTGACAGCACCGCAATATTATAAAGCGGAACCTCTGACGTAACCTCATACTTACGGTTGTTTATCCTTGTGATTTTAGCCTCGCTTACCTGAGTTCTGCCGGAAACACGTGCCGCCATTTCAGACATTACACCAACAATTTCATTCGCATCATTAGCTGTGTAAACGTAAAGTCCGTTCGCCTCATTAGCAGCGGGGGAATAACTCTTTGCATCCGTACCGTTCTTTATATCACCAATACCCATAAAGGTTACCTTCGGAGCAGTACCGTTCGGCATAGTGGTTTTTGTAAAGTCGTTCAGCTTTTTGCTTACCTCACTTACGGCAAGAAAATCACTTGTGTCCTCCGTATGAAACGAGCCATCCGTAATTACTACAAGCCAGTACTGTGTATTTTCATCGGATGACTGCACACTCTTAAGTTTATTCATCGCGGCGTCAACCGAATGAATATAAGTCCATCTGTCTCCTTTATGATCACGGATTTTGTTTACGGAATTCTGAATTCCACCTGCAGACAAATCATATTTCGACGGACTGTATGCACCAATATTGTTCAGATATTTCTCGACTTCGCTCATATAGGTGATATACAATTCATCATCCTTATTAAGCATTCCGCAGAATGTCTGCATCGCGTAGCTTGCATAAGCCCATTTCGTTGATCTGTAGTTTGACATACTGCCCGAATCGTCATAAACCACGGAAACGACCTTCTTGACACAAAGCGTTTCTGCCGATGCTGTAATCGTACTCAAAAACAAAAACGTTGTTGCCAGAATCATCACCGCAAGAATTCCTGCGACAAATCTTTTCATTTTTACATCCCCTTTAATCCTTACAGATTCCTGTATCAGTTAAAAGCCAATCTGTTGCTTGTGTGTCTGCTGTTCAACATGTTGGGTATATAATTCATTAAGATCGTAGCCCTCCGCTATCAATTTGCCAATTCGTGCAAACTCATCACTGATATCAAAAAACGCTTTTACCCGTTTTGCGCACTCCTCACATTGATAGATGTGCGCGTTTACTGCGTTCATTTTTGCCATGGTTTCTTCTGTAAGTTCATCTATAGATACAAACTCTATAATCTGCTCTGCTGAGAGATGCTCTGTCATTGCTTATCTTCTCCTTTCATTTTATTGTTTATCTTTTTATTGAACTTATTTATCCAGTCACTGATTGAGGCGAGTCCGCCTTTTTCCATGTAAAAAGTTTTAAGCAACGTTTCCGCATAAGAGTTAACTTTGCCATCCGTCGCATCGACCTTTCTGGCCATCTGGCTGAGTTGCGATTCAAGTTTTTTCTTTTGTTCATCACTCAACTCAATCCACGGCACATAATCCGCCGCATCAAGAATTGCCTTGTAATATCTGTCAAGCGGCAATTCAGAAAATCTATCCACAACGTAATGCGTTGAATCAATTTTGCTCAGGCCGCCAAAGATCATAAACAAATGCACTCCGAGCCAGGCAAGTTTGATGTAAATTTCGGATCTCTCCGAAATTACAATACTGAACGCCTGGCGCAGTTTTTCAAGATCGGGATACTCCTCCGGATCAAACATCGCATCAACCGTATCCATAAACGGATCGTCAAACGGCACGCTCGGCTCCATCGGGAAGTCCTCCGAATCTATGGATTGATGCTTTGTGCAATCATCTTGTTTCTTGCGGCCACGGTCAAGTTCTGCGCGGCGTTTTACCGTTCTGAGCCATGCACCGAATCTTGCTGCACGCAATTCAAGCGGAATGCTTTCATCCTTTAACATGCCGCCGATGGTTGCCACCATGCGCAGATACACTTTCAGGCTGACATCCTGTATAATCTCAAGTTCGCTGAAAGTCAACTCTTCATACGGTTTTCCCGAGCAATAAACTTGCACAATTTCCAATGCTGTATCAAATTTGATTTCCTCCTGCCCCAACTCCTGAAGCATACGTTCAAACTGTTCCATCGTAAATTTCGCCATATTATACAACCTCCAGATACAGATACCGCATAATACAAAAATTATATCACTTTTTTACAAATTTTGCAACACAAATTATTCATATTTTTGTGCTTTTTTGGCAAATTCTGAGCATTTTCTCCCCTCCTTCCGGTTGCACAAAATTGCCTGTTCATATATTAAGACGGCAGGATTTGTATATTTTTCGCAAAACTTTCTGAATTTTTACAAAAATTTTTTCTCTCGCATCAATATAATGTTTGATGCATCAACGTTTTCGCGCACAAAAAAACAAAAAAGGCTCCCGCAAAGGAAGCCTTTTAAAAGCTATTTATTTTTCTTTCTGCCCCTGACGAACATAAAGATTGCCACTGCGTCAATAACAACGCCTGAAACAAAACCGATACCAAAAAAAGAAACAAGCATAACGGCAGGCAGAAAGATGAGATTTACAATCAATGCGGCAAGGGCAAGACCCTTGCTTTTTGTTTCATTAGCCGGTGCTTTATTTGCCCACAATATCGCAAGGCCCAAACCGATGACCGCAAAGAGAATACTCACGGGCATATAACTTGTAAACAAACAGATGACAGCAAAAACAATGCTGACAATTCCGAATACAAACAGACTCGCTACCGACTTTGACTGTACGGGTTTTGCTCTGTCCGCAGGTTTGTCCTGAACGGGCGGCTGGCGGACCGGTTCCGGCTCCGCATTGATGTTGAGCATCGCCCTGATTTCACGGAGCATCTTTTCCGCCGCAAGCGCCTTGTTTTCATAAGCGGCATATCTCTGGATGTTTGAAAGATAGAAGTTGAAATCATCACGCAGTTCAAAATTTTCAAGCATAAACGGCATAATCGTCTTGCCCTCATTGATTGCCTGATCAACCTCTTTCGGCACCCATTTTGACTCCTGCGCTTTCTTTGAAAGAACAAGCACAAACACGCGGCACTCGCGGATTGCCTTCGGAATCTCTGAAGCGTAATTTGAACCGCCGGGAATGCACGCAGGTGCCATCCAACAAGAGATGCCGTTGTGTTCAAGCACGCCCTTTATCCAATCCGCCTGAGCAAAATCCTCGGATTTGTAACTGAGAAAAACATCCTTTGCCACTGTCTTTCCACCACCAGAACAATAATTATGTAAAATTCTATCATATCCGCTCACATTTTGCAACACAAAAAATTCCCCCGCCACACAGACGGAGGAACTTTTTAATTTTGATTTTTATTTGTTTTCGTCCTTCAATTCAATGAATTTTGCAAGGTCAAGGAGACCCTTGTTGAGCATAAAGAAACGGTCATTATACTCGTCAGCAAAGTGTGCAAAACGCATGAACATAACAAAAATCAACTCATCGGAAAGGTCAGTTTCAATGAAACTGTTGGAAATCTTGCAAAGAACTTTTCCCTCAGAGATGTCGTAGTCAAAGCATCCCTGAATTACCGCGTTGTTTGCAACGCAGACTGCAATTGCAATCTCCGCCATCTTGTCCTCCTTAACGCTGAAAGGAAGAACGCTGTAAAAAGACAAAGCCTGCGCATTCGGGTTTACGATAACGGTGATATCCATCGGCAAATCGTCACCGGTGATGCCAGTTTTGATAACCATATTCTCATCGTTTGCGTCAAATTTGATTCCCTTTGCTGTGAAAACGCCCTTTGTTTTCTCATAGATATCCTTTGCGTGCTGAATCATTTTCTCGTCTGCCATAATGATAACCTCCAATTTAGTTTATTCATCCCTGAAAACCGAATGATTTATTTTTTTCGCGCAAATTATCAAATTGCATCTGCGCAAATAAAATACCGAGTAATGTTTATACAAGGCTCTTAATCCATCCCCAGATTGTGAAATTGTCGGCAAACGGGAATGTTACAATGCCGATAATGAAGATTGCGATAATCGCAGTCGGGAGCACATAGGTCATATACGGACGAAGCCATTTTTTCATTTTAAGACCCTTGCCCGCATTTGCTTCGGCAAGGAAATTGTCAAAACCCCAACCCTTTTTGCTCACGCAGAAAAGCACGTAACAAAGCGCACCGAGCGGAAGCAGGCAGTTGGAAACGATGAAATCTTCAAGGTCAAGAATTGTTGACGTTGACTCAAACGGAGTGATATTGCTCCACAGGTTGAATCCGAGCGCACACGGCACAGAAAGCACAAGCACACCGATGCCGCAGATGATGCAGCCCTTGATTCTGCCCCAGCCTGTAAGTTCACGCACACACGCAAGAATATTCTGACAAACGGCAATAACGGTTGACATTGCCGCAAAGAACATAAACAGGAAGAAAAGCGAACCCCACATTGCACCGCCGGCCATATTGTTGAACACGTTTGCCATTGCGACAAAAAGGAGTTTCGGGCCTGCGGTAGGCTCAACCCCGAATGTAAAGCACGCGGGGAAGATGATAAGACCCGCAACGATTGCAACGAATGTGTCAAGGATGAGGATGTTGACACTCTCGCCAAGCAGTGAGCGCTCCTTGCCGATGTAACTGCCGAAAATCGCCATTGAGCCAACACCGAGGCTGAGGGTGAAGAACGCCTGATTCATCGCGCCCACAACAACCGAGCCGTTCATTTTTGAAAGGTCGGGCTTGAGATAGAATGAAAGACCCTGCGCCGCTCCGTCAAGGGTGAAACTGTTGATTGCAAGAATCACCATCAGCAAAAGCAGGATTATCATCATATATTTTGTAATTCTCTCAACGCCATTCTGCAATCCGCCTGAGAGAATGATGAAACAAAGCACAACGACAATTGCCATAAATCCGACCATCACCGCAGGATTTGAAAGCATACCGTCAAACAGCTGCGACGACTGCGCATCGGTTATGCCCGTCATATCGCCTTTGACAAAACTTACGAAGTAGTAAAGAATCCAGCCCGCGACGGATGTGTAAAACATCATCAGAAGCACGTTTGCAATCAATGCGCCGTAGCCGTGAAGATGCCATTTCTGTTTCGGTTTCTGAAGTTTCTGATAAAGCCTTACGGGACTGCTCTGGCTTGCTCTGCCGAGTGAGAATTCAACAACCATTACAGGCAGACCGAGTGCAATCAGGAATATAAGATAAAGCAGCACAAACGCACCGCCGCCGTTTTCGCCCGCCATCCACGGAAATTTCCACACGTTACCAACGCCGATAGCACAACCCGCCGACAGCATAATGAAGCCCAGACGGCTTCCCAATCTTTCTCTCTCCATCAGTTTCACCCAATCTATAATTCATCAGTTTAAAAGCTTAAATCAGATATTTAAAAATTGTACCAAAAAACCGCCCGTTAGTCAATGGAAAGAAAAGTAACATTTGAAAATTATGTTTTGCACCCACCAACACTTACCACTTATCACTTATCACCCCCCTTGCTTTAAAGCAAGGGAGGCCGACAGAAAAGCAATCCTCCCCCTACGCTCTCAAATTGAAACGAGAGATGAAGAGCCTCCCTCTGACGAGGGAGGTGGCTGTGGCATAGCCACAGACGGAGGGAGAGAAAACCAAAATTATTTTGTCGCTTTTTTTCTCTCTCCCCCAGTCTTTTGCTACGCAAAATCCAGCCCCCTCCCAGAGGGAGCCTTTTTGTTGTTCATTTTTCTTTGATGCGTAAACGGAACGACACGCAGGTCGTTACCTTTTTTCGTCTGTGTCATCCTGAGCGCAGCCGAAATCCGAGTGTAACGAGGATCAAACGGCAAATATGCCGTTTGGGATCCCGGACGAAATTTTGCTTATTATATTCTTTGCCGCGATCCTGCTCGGTTGCACCTCGCACTGCTTCGCAGTTCGATTACGCTTCGCTCCACTCAGAATAACACGGCAAACAAAAATCCCCGCGGGCAAGCCGCAGGGATCGGGAGTTGATTTAGTTGCCGAAATATTTTTCTAATTGTGCAATTATCTGTCTGCAAATCGGATGGTCAGGACAAGCCAGTGCAAGGTCATACGCCTTTTTATAAAGCCCTACATCCCCACCTTTAAAATTTGCGTAATTAATATAACTCATCGCAAGATCAGGATTAAAGCGTGCAGGATTTTCTGCCGCAAATTTTTCATATATCTCTATCGCTTTGAGATAATATTCCTCCGCCTTTTGCGATTGGCCTTGGCCACTATAAAAATTACCCGCATTGTTATAACTATCCGCAAGGTCGGGACTGAATCGTTCAGGATTTTCTGCCACAAGCTTTTCTCTTATCGCTATCGCTTTGAGGTAATATTCCTCCGCCTTCTGCGCTTGTCCTTGGTCTTTATAGAAAACACCCGCATTGTTATAACTCACCGCAAGGTCAGGATTATATCGTTCAGGGTTTTCTGACGCAAGTTTTTCATAGATTGCTATCGCTTTGAGATAATATTCCCCTGCCTTTTTCGCATCACGATAATGATAAAAAGCACCCGCATTGTTATAACTCGCCGCAAGGTCGGGACAGAATCGTTCAGGATTTTCTGCCGCAAGCTTTTCATATATCGCTATCGCTTTACTATAATACTCCTCTGCCTTTTGCGGTTGGCCTTGGTCAGCATAGAAAACACCTGTATTGTTATAACTCATCGCAAGATCGGGACTGAATCGTTCAGAGTTTTCTGACGCAAGTTTTTCTCTTATCGCTATCGCTTTGAGATAATATTCTTCTGCTTTTTGTGTTTGTCCGTGGACGGCATAAAAATTTCCCGCATTGTTATAACCATTCGCAAGATAGGGCTTGAACCGTTCGGGGTTTTCTGACGCAAGTTTTTCGTATATCGCTATCGCTTTGAGATAATAGCCCTCCGCCTTTTGCGGTTGTTCTTGTATCCTATAAAATTCACCCGCATTGTTATAACTATCCGCAAGGTCAGGATTATATCGTTCAGGTTTTTCTGACGCAAGTTTTTCTCTTATCGCTATCGCTTTGAGATAATAGTCCTCCGCCTTTTGCGCATCACGATAATGATAAAAAGCACCCGCATTGTTATAACTCACTGCAAGGTCGGGGCTGAATCGTTCAGAGTTTTCTGACGCAAGCTTTTTTCTTATCGCTATCGCTTTGAGATAATATCCCTCCGCCTTTTGCGGTTGATTTTGATTATCATAAGAAATTGCAAGAAGATTAAATACCCTACCGACCTTCTGCTCGCTTTCACCAATCTCTGCATAGATTTTTTCAAGCTTCTCCAGCAATTCAATTATCTTTTCACCATTTCGGTTTTGTTCATACAAAAAGTCAGCGTAATCATACACAACGTCAAGTTCGATTTTTTCAGTGAGAGCAAGGGGGACGATTTTTTCATAGCACTCCGTTATCTCACGGAAACGGTCGGAATAGCCCGTCATTACGGACAGAATCTCAATCTTTGTTGCGTACTCGCGTATGTATTTTCTTGTTTCCGCAACGAGTTCATCCTTCAACATTTTTCTTTTACGCTCAAACTCGCCGTCAATTTCATTTGAGTCAAGGACGGCCATACAGCCCTCATAATCGCCAAGCTCAAAAAGACGGTACGCTTCCTTCTGCCTTACGGTGATTTCTCCGCGAACCTCATCCTTTGACATACGCAGGGACATATTGAAAATGAGCTTCTGCAACTGCTCAATTTCATCAATCAGCGCCTGACGTCTGGACGCAATTTTACTGTACTTTGAGTAGAACTCGTTTGAGCATCCGCCCTTTTCAAATTCGGGTTTAAGGCGGTAATATTCTTCTTCAACCGTTTTCAATTCATCCTGCATCTGTGCAAGCTGCTTGTTGTTTGCAAACTCCGCAACGTTGTTGATATTTATTCCGTTTCTGCCGAGTGCAGCGCCGTCAACAACACATTCCCCGTTCTCAATTTTTACTTCCACAAAGTCGAGTTCCTGCAATTTAAGGTTGAGAAGTATGCGTAATTTGACAGTATCAATGTGTTCAAACTGGCCGTAATAATGGTTGAAGGTTTTGTCAAGCGCAGCCATAAATTCACCGAGGCTGTCCTCAACCTTTTCGTCCCTGATGACCTTGAAATAAGTATAAATCTTCGGCTTGCCCGTTGATTCAAACTGCTTACGCGCAACGTCAAACTCCTCACGGGTATATTCGCCCGCCTTTGTGAAAAAGAGGAAATAGCAAAACTCGCTCTCGCGGATTTGATCATTATACTCCTCCTGCTTTCTTATGGTTGAATACGCATCGTCAAGATTTTCGCAGAGCACAGGTCTGATTTTCACGTCATAGCGGTCCTCAAAATTATCACTAAGCCTACGGATAAAGTTCTCTATACTCTCTCGTTCCCTCTCAAACTCCGTAATTGATGATGCAACGAAAATTTTAATAACTCTTTTCATAATCCGCACAGCCTTTCTTTGACCAATGTAATTTTAGAGTATCACTTTTTTTGTCGGATTTCAATACTATCCGCAAAATCCGATTATTACATACAACGGCACAAAACAACTTTTTTCGCAACAGAGCAAAAACAAAAATCATTACCCATAAACTTTCTCCCCTCTCAGAAAACACAAAAGATCCCCTCTGTTTACGGCAGAGGAGATCTGTGAAAAATCAATAATTACGATTCTGAAAGAATCTTGTCAATCTCCGCACCGTTGAGATGATTGCTTACCATCAACGCGTCAACAAGCGCATCAATCCTGCTCTTGTTTTCACGGACAGCCTTGATTGCTTCTTCCATCTGCTCGTCAAGAATCTTGTTGACAAACTCACGCACCTGCCCGCTCATAGCACCATTTGCCGTGGACGCGTCAACAACCGCAAGGCCAAACTCATTATACATTCCGTAAGAACAGATAAGCGCTTTTGCAACGTTGGTTGCATTCTGCAAATCACCGCTTGCGCCGGTTGAAATGCCGTCATCGTGACCGTAATAAACAATCTCTGCCGCTCTGCCGCCGAGAGAAGTCCTGATACGCGCAATCATTTCATCCTTTGTGTAGATTGCTTTGCCCTCTTTGTCACCGTGCTGCATATATCCGCCGTGGTCGCCACGCGCAACAATGGTAAGGTAGGACGGAGTTTCGCCGCTCATCCAGCAGAGAAGCGCATGGCCTGCCTCATGCCTTGCAACACGCTCAAGTTGTGAGGAATCCCACTTTTTGACCTCGCCACCGTTGTGAGTTTCAAAAGCCTCCTCAAAGATTGCATCGTCAACAAAATCAGTGCCAAGACGAAGCGATGAACGAAGCGCCATCTCAACAACGTTGTCAAGCAGCGCAAGGCTCATACCCGTTGACCTGATTGCAATGTTTTCAATCAACTGGTCTGAAATTCTCAGTCTGTCATTCTTATCCCTTTTGAGTTTGAAGAATTTTATGCGGTCCTCTTTGTTGGGCAGGTCAACGTAAACCTTTCTGTCAAAACGGCGCATCAACGCCTGGTCAAGACTTCTGGGGCTGCCCGGCTCAACATCAAAGTTTGTTGCCGCAAGGACGAAAACAGGCCTTGTGGGGTCATTTGTGAATCCGTCCATCTCGGTGAGAAAGCGTGTCAGGGTTTCTTCGGAGCCGTTTGACTCACCCGTTCTCTCCTTTGCGATAGCATCTATCTCATCAATAAAAAGAATTGTGGGCGCATATTTTCGCGCGGAGCGGAAGATTTCGCCAACCTTTTCCGCACCCTCACCAACGTATTTGCACAAAAACTGGTTGCCCTGCGCGGCAATGAAAGTTGCGTTTGCTTCGTTTGCCATAGCCCTTGCAAGCATTGTTTTACCGGTGCCGGGCGGGCCGTACATAATAACGCCACGCGGTGCTTTGACACCTGTGCCGATGTGCTTCTTTGTGTCTTTGAGATAATCAACAAAAAACTGCAACTCAGCCTTTGCTTCCTTTGCGCCAAGCACATCATCAAAACGGTCATCGGGTCTTGACGGTGCGCCAAGGACGGTTTTTGCATCGTCGGGGTCAATCGCAACGCCTGTCTTGAAATCAAACAATCTGATTGACGCAACGCCATCATCACCCGAAGTCTGCTGTGAAGTTTCAAAAGTCACAACCTTATTCTCACGCGCAAGTTTTGTCATTACACCCTGTCTGTAAAGCAGGGATGCAATATCCTTAATCTGCTCACCAAACGGATTGTTTTCATCATTGAGCCTTATAAATCCCCTTGCACCGCGGCGAAGGAATGAGAAATTTTCCTCATTTGTGAATGAAGCATCGCCACCCGCAATCAGATACACGGGCATATTGTCCCTATGCTCACGCAGGAAAATAAAGAAATCTCTTGCAACTGATTCGGTGTCCTCAGAATTGAGATTGTCATTGACTGCGCCCTTGATTCCGAAACCGTAATCAATAAGCACAAAATCAACGTCGCGTTTTTTCATAATCTGCAACGCCTGGTCAACGGTCTGCGCACCGACAATGTCAACGTCCGCTGAAAGCGCTATGCATTTTTCAACCGTCTTTTCATCGGCAAACACAAGCACAGTTGCGCCGTAACCGCTGACAAACATCTCCCTGACTTCCTTTTCGGCATTTGTCAGGTCAACGTCAATCTTTACCTTTTTGAGTCCGCCAACCCTGAATTTTGATTTATCGGAAGAAACAAGGCGGAGCAACTCATAAACTTCGTCCGTAAGGAAGGTTGATGAGCGCGCGGTTACTGTACGCGCATCCGCAGCGCCACCCTCACGGTAAAGCATAGCACTGTAAACACGGTCATCAATATCAATATCCACCCCGAATGCTTCGCTCATTTTGCCTGCGCTCTGACCGATTTTATTCTGCGCAATGTTACAAAGACTCTTTGCATTCATGTGGTTAAACATTATCACGTTGCCCGTTGCAAAACGTGAGCAGATTGCTTCGGGGAAGAGCGGCGCATTTGTTTCGGGATTCTTGTCGGCGCGGATTGCTTTCATAATTGTCTTTGACGGTAACGCGGAGAAATCCCCACCGTCAAACGCCTCATAAATTCCTCTGCCCGCATTTGTTGTGAAGATGATTATATTGTCCCTGAAAGAAACATCCCTGTTAAGATTGTCATCCTTGAGAGTGCCCGCATCAAGAATCTGCAGGAATAGATGAATTACATCAATGCTTGCTTTTTCAATTTCATCAAAGAGAATGATGTCACGGGGGTTTTCGTCAACGTAACCCGTAACGTTACCAACCTTGTGATTTGCATAGGACTTTGCATATCCGCGGAATTCCGAAACAGCACCGTGCGACGCATAAGCACTCATATCAAATCGCTTGAATTTGCGGTCTTTGAGAGTTTCCGCTCCCATCTGCGCAAGAAACGTTTTACCAACTCCGGGAGGGCCCGCAAAAACAAAGATTGCGCCGGGCTTTTTCTTTTCCGCTCCCATAAGGTCACGAAGTTCACACTGGAAACATCCGTTGACAAAAGTGTCAATCGCATAATCCTGACCGTGAATAATCTTTTTAAGGTCGCTCTGCGCTTTCTTTGACCACGCAACAAGGTCGGCAAGTTTGTCCTTGGGGAGTTTTTCAGGCACAGCATCCTGCGACGGTTGCGGCACATTGTCAGCCTTTGCTTCCTCTTTCTGAAACTCCGCCTTTACCTGCTCATAAGCAGCCTTGTAACTACTTGCAGCATCGGCAGCCTTACTTGCAACGTCGCCATTTTTTGTCGCCATCGCTTTTGCCATTTTTGTACTGGGTGAGTCAAACATCACTTTCAGCAATTCAACAACTTCAAGCTTATTTTTATTCTGCTCCGCCGCTTTTGAACGCGCGGAATACATCTTCTGATTGATATATATTGTGCTGAACGGGGACACGCTTTTTTCATTTTCAAGCATTTCAGTCAGCGCACCTCGCATAGCGGGTACGTCAATCTTGTACGCTCTGAGAAAGCGCCTTGCCTGTTGCAGCTCCTCATTATCCGCTTCCTTTTCAATCATTTCAAAAAGTGCAAGGAGAAACCTTTCCTCCGTCAGAACGGGCGTATGTTTAACCGAAACCTCCAACGCGGCATTGATAACCTTGTTGAGAGTTGAGCTGTTTTCAATCACCATAAATACATCTCCTCCGATATTTGCTATATTAAACTTATATCACATTTTTTGACAATAAGCAACAAATAAAAAAAACCACGCGATTATCGCATGGCTTAAAGCGGATACAAATAATTTTCCCTCCGTCAAGGAAGTAGCGAAACGAACAACGCTCCCTACAAGAAGATTTTGGTTTCGTGCGTAGGGGAGGATATTATCCTCCCGCCAAGAATTGCGGCAGATTCAACGGACGGCCAATGGCCGCCCCTACGATATAATTTGGGTTTGTGCGAAAAAGGCTCCCTCTGACGAGGGGGCTGGATTTTGCGAAGCAAAAGACTGGGGGAGAGAAAATTTAACAAAAGCAAAATTTATGTTTGTCGTTCTCTCCCTCCGTTTCGCATACGCTCAACACCTCCCTCGTCAGAGGGAGGCTTATTGTCTTTCATTTTTATAATTGCATAATAAAAACGGAACAACACACAGGTTG
>JAZQTF010000139.1:0-3311 GCA_045630445.1 Acutalibacteraceae bacterium | reverse complement strand
TGGAACCAGTGGGTATAGTGAGTTGCGCCGTTTTCCAACGCCCATTCAAGCATTGCAGTTGCAACAATGTTTGCAACCTCAATTTGCAACGGTGCGCCCGTATCCATTGTATTTTTAAGTGATTTGTAAACTTCTTTCGGCAAACGCTCTTTCATGACTTTGTCATTGAACGCCATTGTGCCGAAAAGTTCGGTAATTTTTGCCATTTTACCCACCCTTTCACTATCACGTAACGTCTAAAACACAAAACGCCGCAGGTACTCCCGCAGCGCCTTTGCTGATTACAATACAGTATATATCAACACTTTAATATTGTCAACATTTTTTGAATAAATTGACAAACGATTTGCAAATTTCCGCCGTAAAAATACAGGCTTGACAACGCTGAATTTTGATAATATAATACAGATAGTACAGTTAGTACAGATGATACAGTTTGGCAAAAACAAAAGGGAGGGATTGATATGCCTAAATTTTTTCTCGGCAAACGTGACGTTTATCTTGAAGTTGCCGAACGTTATGCCCGATTTATAGAAATCGGCATTTTAAAATCGGGCGACAAACTGCCCTCCGTCAGAGTTGCAGCAAGTGAATTGGGTGTCAATCCGAACACGGTGCAAAAGGCATATTCCTATTTGGAGAATCAGGGATATATCTATTCCCTGCCAAAAAAGGGAGTTTTCGTTGCCCACGCAGAGCACAGCAACGAGATGCAACAACACCGAAGCGATCAGACGCGCAAGGCACTTGAAGCACTTAAAGCGGACGGAATTGACAAAAATGAAATATTGCAGATTTTAGAGGAGGTGTTCTCAGATGATTGAAGTAAAAAAGCTTAGTCATCGTTTGGGTGAAAAAATCGTACTGAACAACGTTGATATAACTATTCCCGACAACACCATTGTCGGCCTTGTCGGAATTAACGGCGCGGGAAAATCAACGCTTTTGCGTTTGCTTTCGGGCGTTTACAATGCGGATTTCGGAGAAATACTTTTTGACGGGGCAAATCCCGAGGAAGCAACCACCCGCCAAAACATCTTTTTTCTGCCCGATGACCCGTACTACACTGCGGCTATGACACCCGACAGACTTTTTTCGTTTTACAAAACCTTTTATCCGAATATGGACAAAGCGGCGTTTGAACAGCTCATCCGCGAATACAAGATTGACGTCAAGGGCAAAATGCGCAATTTTTCCAAAGGTGTACGCAGACAGGTATTCATCGCTCTGGCGGTTGCAATAAAGCCCCGATACCTCCTGCTTGACGAGGCGTTTGACGGACTTGACCCCCTTTCGCGAAAACTGTTCAAGGACGCCATCATAGAGTTTGTTGAAAACGAATGCGCCACAGTTATCATATCAAGCCATTCACTCAGAGAACTTGAAGATTTTTGCGACCGTTTCATACTCCTTGACGATTGTCAGGTCAAACAGCAAGGCGATATTGCCGAACACGTGAGCAATTTCTGCAAATTTGAACTTGCCTTTACCGACACCGTTGACAAGGCACTGTTTGCCGACCTGCCAGTACGAGCAATAGACATCAGAGGCGGACATTTCGTGCAGTTAATTTTAGAGGGTGACAGTGAAGAAATGCGCACATTGTTAACCGCTCTTTCACCCGTAGTAATGGATGAAATACCGCTTGACTTTGAAGAAATGTTCATCCACGACGTAGAGAAGAATCGAGGTGTTAAGAATGACGAATAATTACAGGGCGTATTTAAAGACGCATCTTCGCAACAATTTAAAACCGCTTTTATTTTTCGTTGTTTTTTCCGTTGTGCTCACGGTTGCGTTGGCATACACAAACCAGAAGGACGTTTTAAACTACTATTATAACGACAAAATAAGAATAACTTATTACTGCACGATCTGGATACCCGTTATGATTTTGGCAATAAGTTGTTACATAGCGCCTTATATGGAGTTTGCTTTCTTCAAAAAACGCAGGAATCTGGACTGTGCCTATGCGTTACCCGTATCACGCAAGGAAATGGGCAGAGCGCATTATTTCTCAGGTTTGCTGACCATATTTCTGCCGTACACGCTGTCCTACATAACGAACACGCTGCTTATGTTGCGATACGCACAGGAATATTCCTTCGCTCCGCTCATCCCCCACTACCTCCTCTGCCTTTTGTTCGGTGCTTGTGCGTATTCCATATTCGTTTTCGTTTTCAATGAGGCGAATTCGCCCGGCGACGGAATCTGGTTCATCATACTTTGGTCAGCCGTTATCTTCCTTGTATTGTCAGCGTTCACTAATGACCTGCTCTATGATTTGCTTAGCAAATCGACTTGGAGCAAGATTTTATCCACCAGAGAGTGCGCATTTGTTGTCAGCCCGTTAATTTTATTTTCCGACGTATTTACCGCTCTGGTAGAACGCCCCGAGTGGTACACATATACACGTCTTTTTAAAGACGATGAACTCATCTTCTGCTTTGTTTTCTGGCTTGTTGTCGGCATAGCGGCGACGATAGCCTTCTTCAAAACTTTCGGCAAAAGAAGAATGGAAAAGACCGAGGAAATTTCGGACTCCTGGTTCGGCTACCGCATACTCGTTCCCATATATGCAGTGGCGGGTATGCTCACTTTTGGTTCTTTCGGAAGTGGCACGATAATCTTGGAGGTCATCATTGTTATTCTGGCGTTATTGGGTTATGCAATCTACCGCCGAGGCTTCCATTACAAAAAGAGCGAAATAATCATTTTGTCACTGCTGCTCATTTTCCTGTTTATCTGATTGGTTTTGAAATGCATTGACGTTGCAGTAAACCCGCCGGATAACAAAGCGAAAACTGCACCCCATTAAAAACTTAAAACCGGCTCTCTTTACACAAAGAGGGTCGGTTTTTTTGTATAACGAAAACAACACGGGGTCAAAAAGGCTATGCCGATAAAATTAAAAGATAGTGCAGAATGATTATACTCTGATATAACCGTTCATTCATCATCTGCGCCGAGGAGGGAAAATCCGCCCCCGAAAATGCCCTTATGTGCGGACACAACAACGGTTGCACCCTTGTCAATCTGTGCCGCAATCCGCCTTATCTGTGGGATTTTTCTGCCGTCTGCGGCAACAAAAACCACTGCGTTTTTATCAATGTGCAAAACCTTGATTTCACACCCCGACTGTAAAAGTTTTTCTTCAAACTCTCCCGCCTTTTCCGAAAAAGCAATCATCATTTCCTCTTTGCTGAAACCGTAAAGAATGAAGTTTATTATATACGCTTCAATCACAACGCAGACTCCCGCGTAAACGCACACCTGTACGTTGCGGAAAACGATGCCCGAAAAAGCAATCA
>JAZQTF010000138.1:0-4599 GCA_045630445.1 Acutalibacteraceae bacterium | reverse complement strand
AGACGCGCTAGATTCAGGTTCTAGTCGGGTTTCCTCGGTGCAGGTTCAAGTCCTGTTACCCGCACCAAAAAAGCGGGGTGACCTTTATGGTTGCTCCGCTTTTAGTTTGGGACTTGAACCCGAGAGCTGCGAACGGCAGATTGTTTGCGCTTGAAATCACAAGTGTTGTTATGATATACTATTTACGTTTTCTCAACACATCTAAATCGGGAGGTAAATCATGAATAATACCGCAAAATACACTATCGCTTTAACAAAAGAAAACGCCAAATTTAATGGTTGGCAAATGAATTTGTCAGAAGTAGCAGATATGGTTGATATTGTTTGGTCCGACGTATGCACAAAAGAAGAAGCTATCAAACGTTTTGACGATATTATCAAACAACAATCACTTGCATACCATCAGTTAAAAACTATAACATATTGGAGAACTATAAGATTGTATGACGCAGACGGAAAACAAATCGCACAAGAAGGTGGATGTCCGTAATGTCATTATGTGACGATTAACCGACAGCTCTGAGGTGGAATTTATGGATGAAATTCTTTTCAATATATTTTTCTGGGGTGTGCTTGTTTTTGGCGGTGGCGTTTTTGTGTGCTTCTGCTTTGTGAAAGGCATCCGTCAATGCAAAGATGAAATTGCAAAGAAGAAAGCAGGAATCACAAACGAGCCGAAACTCATTGAGGACGATGTTGAGCCAAGCAAAACTCGCGCAACGGTAATTGACCAGATGTGCGCCGTCAGAACGGTTGGTATCAAAACACCAAAAACGTTAAAAGAATTCGTCATTATTTTCCAGACGGAAAACGGAGAAACACTCAAGCTGAATGTCCCCGAAGAAATGTATGACGGATTTGAAAAAGGACAGACAGGTATTCTTTCATTAGTTAACGGAGAATTATATAGTTTTGTTATTGATGAATAATTCAACCGTTTTTTCATAATACGATGCTGATTACCTGCAGAAAAAATAAAACTCCGACACGATGAGTCGGAGTTTTATGTTTTGTTTTATTTTGCAATAAGACTCTCGCCGCTCATTTCAGCGGGTTTCTCAATGCCCATAATGTCAAGGATTGTGGGCGCGATGTCACACAATCTGCCGCCGCTGCGAAGTGCGCAATCATAGCCAAGCACTGCAAACGGTACGGGGAAGTTTGTGTGCGCTGTGAACGGAGTGCCGTCCTCCTCGCTCATCTTGTCAGCGTTGCCGTGGTCAGCGGTGATAATCATTGAGCCGCCGATTTTTTCAATCTCTGCCCACACTCTGCCAACGCAGGAATCAACGGTTTCAACCGCTTTCACTGCCGCATCAAACACACCTGTGTGGCCGACCATATCGCAATTTGCGTAATTGAGCACAATGAGGTCATAATACTCTCTTCTGATTTCCTCAATCACACGCTCGGTAACTTCGGGTGCACTCATTTCGGGTTGCATATCATAGGTTGCAACCTTCGGTGACGGAATAAGGACTCTGTCCTCACCCTCATAAACTGTTTCAACACCACTGTTGAAGAAGAATGTTACGTGCGCATACTTCTCCGTTTCAGCAATTCTCAACTGCTTTTTGTCAAGTTTTGCAAGGTATTCGCCCAATGTGTTATCAAAGGACTGCGGAAGGAATGCAACGGTTGTGTTTGGCATTGCCGCATCGTATCTTGTCATACAGACATATTTTACGGGGAAGAAGCCCTTCCTGCGCTCAAAGCCGTTGAAGTCCGCGTCAACGAATGACCTTGTGATTTCACGCGCTCTGTCGGGGCGGAAGTTGAAGAAAATGATGCTGTCATTCGCTCCGATTTCAGCACCCTTTTCACAGATTACGGGCAGCACAAACTCGTCGGTGAGATTTTTGCCTGTTTCATCAATCTGCTCATAGGACTTTTCAACCGCACCAACGGGGTCGGGATTGTACTCACCCTCACCGCAGACCATTGCGTTGTAAGCCTTGCTTACGCGCTCCCAGCGGTTATCTCTGTCCATCGCGTAAAATCTGCCCATTACGGTTGCGATTTTGCCAACGCCGATTTCAGCAAGTTTTTCTGCGCACTCTTTCACATAATCCGCACCTGATCTGGGCGGCACGTCTCTGCCGTCAAGGATACAATGTACGTAAACTTTTTCAAGTCCCATCCTCTTTGCAAGTTCTATGAGCGCCCAGAGATGAGTGTTATGGCTATGCACACCGCCATCGGACAAAAGTCCCATAAGATGAAGCGCAGTGCCGTTATCGATAGCGGACTGCACCACCGCTTTAAGTTCCGCATTTTCAAAGAAAGTGCCGTCAGCCACCTCTTTTGTAATCCTTGTAAGTTCCTGATAAACAACTCTGCCGGCGCCGATGTTTGTGTGGCCGACCTCACTGTTGCCCATCTGTCCGTCGGGCAGACCGACCGCCATACCTGACGCGTCAATAAAAGTCAGAGGATTGCTGCTGAAAAGTTTGTCCATATTGGGTTTGTTTGCAAATTTTACAGCGTTGCCTTTAACTGTGGGATTCTCACCGAATCCGTCAAGGATGCACAACAAAACTGTCTTTTTCATTATTCTTACCACCTTAATTTATAACAGCGGCCCCGAAAAACAGAGCCGCCGATTTTCAGATATTCTAATTAGCGGATGCAATTTCAATAATCTTTGCAAAATCTTCCGCTTTGAGTGCAGCACCACCGATGAGACCACCGTTGATGTCCGGCTCGTCAAGGAGTTGCTGAGCGTTTGCCGCATTCATGGAGCCACCGTACTGAATACGCACATCATTTGCAAGACGCAAATCATAAGTTTCAGCAATACAATCACGGATATGCGCACAAGCGGCATTTGCCTGTTCACTTGTTGCGGTCCTGCCCGTGCCGATTGCCCAGACAGGCTCATAAGCAACTGTGATTTTATCAAACTCACTCGGCTCAATTCCACGGAAAGCAATCTTCACCTGCTCCGAAAGCACTTCTTCCGTCACGCCGCTCTCCCTCTGCTCAAGGGTCTCACCAACGCAGACAATTACTTTCAGGCCCTGCGCAAGAGCCGCTCTCATACGCTTGTTGACAGTTTTGTTTGTTTCACCAAAATACTGCCTGCGCTCACTGTGGCCGATGATTACGTATTCAACGCCTGCTTCACAGAGCATCTGCGCTGAAATCTCACCTGTGAATGCGCCACTTGCTTCCCAGTGGCAATTCTGTGCGCCGACCTTGATATTGCTGCCCTTTACGGCTTCAACCGCCGCAAAGATTGACACAAACGGCACGCACACAACAACGTCACAATCCGCCTTTTCAACAAGGGGTTTGAGTTCATTTATCAGGACTGTTGTTTCTGACGGGGTTTTATTCATTTTCCAGTTGCCGGCGATAATCGCCTTTCTTTTCTCTCTTGCCATACAAGCCCCACCTTTCCGCTGAAAAATTATGTGAATGAGTAATTATTATTTATCGTTAAGTACTGCGATGCCGGGCAATTCAATACCCTCAAGGAATTCCAGGGAAGCACCGCCACCGGTTGAAACGTGGGACATCTTGTCTGCAAGGTCAAACTTCTGCACCGCTGCAGCAGAGTCACCGCCACCGATGATTGTGAATCCGTCAACGTCAGCCATTGCCTGCGCAACCGCCTTTGTGCCGTTTGCAAACGGAGCCATTTCAAAAACACCCATCGGGCCATTCCATACGATTGTTTTGGAAGCCTTTACAACGTCAACGTAAGTCTTTGTTGTTTCGGGGCCGATGTCAAGCGCCATCCATCCCTGCGGAATGTTGCCGCTGCAAACCTGTGTTGCCGCATCATCAGCGAATTTGTCAGCGATAATGCAGTCTGTGGGAGTGTAAATGTTTACGCCCTTTGCCTTTGCGATTGACATAATTTCAGCCGCAGTCCTGATGCTGTCAGTTTCAATAAGGGATGAGCCGACGTCAATGCCTCTTGCCGCCATAAAGTTGTTACCCATACCGCCACCGATGATGAGATTGTCAACTTTGCTGAGCAGGTTTTCAATAACTTTGATTTTGTCGGAAACCTTTGCACCGCCAAGGATTGCTGTGAGCGGTCTTTCAGGCGCTTCAATAGCCTGACCGAGATATCTGATTTCCTTTTCGATAAGATAACCGCATACGCAGGGAATGTGCGCAGCAACGCCTGCTGTTGAAGAATGCGCTCTGTGAGCAGTGCCGAAAGCATCGTTTACAAAGATGTCTGCAAGGTCAGCAAACTTACGGCTGAGCTCGGGGTCATTCTTTGTTTCGCCCTTTTCAAAACGAACGTTTTCAAGGAGCATTACGTCGCCATCGTTAAGGCCTGCTGCAAGTTCAGATGCGCTTTCGCCAACAACGTCGCCCGCAAGTTTAACTTCCTTGCCCAGCAATTCGCTCAATCTCTTTGCTACGGGAGCCATTGAAAACTCCGCCTCAAATCCACCCTTTTTCGGACGGCCGAGGTGTGAACAAAGGATAACCTTTGCTCCGTTGTCGATAAGATAATTTATAGTTTTAAGAGATTCTCTGATTCTCTTGTCACTTGTGATAACGCCATCTTTAAGCGGAACGTTGAAGTCGCACCTTACAAGAACCTTTTTGGATTTTACCGCTACATCCTCAATA
>JAZQTF010000137.1:0-4811 GCA_045630445.1 Acutalibacteraceae bacterium | reverse complement strand
ACTTTGTAGTCTATGATACACGCGGCGCTGAAAGTTGCCTGCAGAATGCGGGTATCCTGAAAAAGCAGGGACACATCCTCAATTTCATTGCAAGAGACTGTAAACGGCACGTAAACATGCAGAAATCTGCTTGATTTTACGCCGCGTATGCGTACAGCAATGTCAACATAACTATTGCCTTTGGGGTTGAGCCAATCGTTGATATATACCGTACTGGTATCATCACCGTCAACCCAGACTGCCCAGCCATCATCAGCAAATTTTCTTTGTTTCTTCGGCATTTTTCTCGCCCCTTTTCCGAAAATCTTTTTCATTCAACCCTTTTGAGAGTTAAAAGTAAATATATTCTTCCTATCAATTATAACAGATTATTCTATCTTTACAAGCACAAAAGGTCCAAGGTGCACGTTTTTATCAAACGCGCTCCTTGAAGCCTTGTTGATGCATTAAAATTATTTAGCGGATTTCTTTTTTTCTTGAAATTCTGTCAAGACCGATGAATATATACCCTACCGCGACAAACGCCAGAGCAAAAACACCTATCCACATAAGGACGCCGGAAACACCCTGCGTTTCAAGATTGACAAAGAAATAGGGATAGATAAGCGGTGTTGTTGAAGTGGGAATCAGAATTGATGAATCGAACTTCAGAATTGCCGCATGGATAATAAGGAATACCACATAAGCGACGGGGAACGCGATTGATACAAAAGGATAATACCATCTGCACTTTTTACGTTCATAGAACAGGAACCAATCAGCAACATACATAATCGGAAGCACTACGTGGAAAATAAGACTTCCTATACGCCAGTTAAGCTGGGGGTCACGGTCTGCCGCCCCTGCGAGCATTATGTTGAAAACGAAAAACGTCAACAGGATTGCAAGTATTCCCACAAATTTCAGAACGGGCGCGGTTTCCACAGGACTGTCTTGTTTCTTCTTTGCGGTCTGAATCAATGCAGCAAGCATTACACCGATGCAAAGGAAGTTACTGATGTTTGTGAAATGCACGTAGAAGTCCCAACGGATTGCGCTTATGTTATCAAAGATTCCCAAAGATGCCACGCATCCGATAAGCCCGAGTGTGCAATAAATTGTTTGATAAATCAGTTGTGCAGTTCTGCTTTTTATCATAACGGCCCTCCCGAACAATTACGATACAATAGTTAAAATTATGCGTTTACTTTCAACTGCTTTGCAAAGCTGATGTAAGAACTTAAAATAGCAATGTCAACAAACGCATCGCCCAATGAAGCGAACTTGTCTTTAAAGTTCTTGTCCTGGATGCCCTGAACAACAGTGATAATTATAGCGATAAGAGAAAGTACGAGAAGGATTGTTGCCCATACGATGTGACCTCTTGAAGAATCAGGATTCTTTGCAACTTTAAAGCCCTTGACACCAACGTAAATCTGCGGGATGAGGATGATAATGCTGAGAACAGCAGTAACGATCTGTGCAACCATAATCATCTCTTTTGTAGCGTCAACACTGGAGTAATCAGCTGTGAAGATTTCTACTGCAACTCTGACAAGTGAGAACAATGCGAGAATGAGAACCAGGATTGACATGATTTTTAAATTCTTTTTTGTGCTTTCCATAAAATTTATGCTCCTTTTATTTCTTATTGTAACACCTGATTACATCCAATCAAGTATTACGTACACATTCTATCACCCGGGATATGACAAAGTTCTTACAAATAAAAAAGACAAGCAATTATTTTTTAATTACCTGTCAATTTTATGATTATTCTGATTTCTTTTTCCAGAGCAGTCCGCAGGTTTCTTCTGCCCAACTGTACTGCGACATATACTCTCCGCGGAATTCGGGTTTGCCAGATTTAAGATATGAGAAGTAATCACACTCAATCTTCTGCGGATTGATTGAATATGAATAATTGTTCTTTTCAAAGATTTCTGTTACACCCACCGATTCAAGCGCCTGACGCAAATCCCTGAATAACTGATGAATGTAATTCTGGTTTTTCTGCTCCTCATCATTATCCCAGAGAGCGACGCCAATCTCCGCAACCGTTACACCTGCGCCGTTTCTGTCAACGAGAAACGCAAACAATTCCTTTGTCTTTGTGCGTTTGAAGGTAAGTCTTTCACCGTTTGCGTAAACTTCAAAATTTCCGAAGCATTTGACTTCAAGCGGCTTTTCTCTGTGACGTCTGCCTTTGATGTTGTTGATTTCATTCTGCACATCCTGCGCTGAAATTGGTTTCATAAGATAGCCTGATGCGTGAATCTTAAACGCCGGAATTGCATATTCTTCGTATCCTGTACAGAAAACAATCTTGCAATCAGGACAAATTCCAAGGATTTTTTCTGCAAAAGTAAGGCCGCTCATACCACGCATATTGATGTCAAGAAACGCAATGTCAACAACATTATCCCGAACAAATTCAAGCGCTTTTTCACTGTCTGAAAACTTTGTGACTTCCGTTATGTCAGAGGACGCGCTGATTGCTGACACCAACGCGCCAAGCATCAACGGCTCATCATCAACTGCTATTGCAATCATTCTGTCTCCCCCTTTGGTATTTTAATAAGAACTTTTGTACCGACACCGACAGCACTTTCAATTTCAAGCGTGCCGTTTACCATCGCTTCCAATCTGCCACAGATGTTGCGGATGCCGACATGATTACGCTCATCATGGAGCATTGTTGTGTCAAATCCTGCTCCGTCATCCTCAACCAAAACACAGTAATGAGAATCTGTTTCATAAGAAACAACGCGGATTGTGCCACCCTTTTGCAATTTCATCAATCCGTGTTTGATTGCATTTTCAACAATCGGCTGAATTGTGAGCGCAGGAATATCAAAGTCAATTGAATTCATTTCAAACGAAAAAGTCATATCGGGAAAACGCACGTTTTCAATGCTGACATAGTGATGCACGTGCTCCATTTCTTTTGACATACGAATCGGCTTCGGGTTATCAAGTTCTCCGAAATTGCCCCTGAGATATTTTGCAAAGTTATGCACAAGTTCCCCTGCTTTTGAAGGATCTATGACACAAAGTTGCTCAATACTTCCCAATGTGTTGTAAATAAAATGGGGACGAATCTGACTCATCATTGTTGAAACTCTGCTTTCGGCAAGTTGCGCATTCAATGAGGTTTTTTCAATTTCAAGTTCCTTTGCTTTTGCGGATGCGATAATGCTGCGCGGAATAATTCTCAACACAACAAACATTGCAACAACAAACAGAATTACAAAAATGCATTTTGAAACAAGTCCGCCATTCCACGAACCTATATGAATTGCAACCGCATCCACACAGAAAGCAACAAGCGGTAAAGCGGCGCCTATTATAAGCCATCTGTCTTTGCCCTTTTTGACGAAAGATTCATTTACAAGGCAGAAGAACAAAATTACGTTTACACAAATCTGGACCAACGCCCAGTAAATCCACAAGTCATAGAAGAAAATATCAGTGAATATCGGCAGAATGAATATTATAAGGTCAGCAACGCCAAGTACGGCAATTGAGATTGCGCCGATGATTTTTATTTCACGGATGAAATACATAATTCCAATGCACACAAAGAGCATATAGAACATCATTGAAAAGCCGAGCATTGAAGTGTTGGTAACAACGGAATCGCTCCAGAACGAAACACCTTTTGCACTGTAAGTAAAATACGCTCCCGCAGAGAGAATAACAATTCCGAACAGCCACATAACTCCACTGTTTTTGACGTGGATAAGGCTTGAAAACAAAGCAGTACCAAGGAATATAAAAGCGACGATTATGAACAAAAGTCCTGCGCTTCTCTGTGTTTCTCCGCTGTCAAGCACACTCTTTTCAAAATCGATATTCGCCCACAATTCAGTGTTTGACAAGAAGTCATCAATTGCCGTTTCATTGCCGAATCCGTGAGGATTGCGGATAACAATTTCAATCGGCTGGGCACTTGTCAAAGTGTACGCCACCCAATAAACTCCGCAGGCTGAATCACCAAACATTGCATTTTCCGCATCCATTACATACGGCTCTTGTCCGTTTTCATAAAGCGTAAGGCTGATATGATTTATATAAAAAGCAAGCGGAATTTCATCACTGTAAACTCCGACGTATTCACCATCGGGTGTAAAGAGATGGAAATTACCACGCAGGGTAACGTCACCCTTTGTGGACGAAATATGCTCATCCTCCGCAATCTCCTGCCACGGCCCGTCACCAACGCGATACTCACCCTCAAAGCGGATTTGCGCCATCAACGCAGGCTGTGCCTGCACACTGTTTGCATTGCCATACCAGAGCATAACAACTGCGGCAAGGAATATCAGCAAGATGCACGTTATGTGAAACGCTTTATTTTTCAGAAATTTTAATCCGTTCTTTTTTTCATTCATAGGTGAATCCCCTTTTCAGTATATAAAAAAATGATACGCAAACAATATTTTATAATATATCACAAGCCGGAATAAATTTCTATAAATTTTGACAAAATAAAAAATGTTTAGTTGAGAGTTGGATTTGCAAAAAAGAAAAACCACTCATCGCGATAATTGCAGTGAGTGGTTTTAATCATTGGTTAAATAAGAAACAAGATAACATCCGTTATTATTTTTCCGTGTTTTCTTTCACGGTTGCTTGTCCGTCCTTATCAATCTCAACAATTATATCGCAATACTTAAGCATAGAGCGACGATGTGTGATAATGAAGCAGGTTTTATTTTTTTGCTCTGTAATACGCTCAAAAATCATCTTTTCAGTTGCTTCGTCCAGTGCAGATGTTGCTTCATCCAGAATCATAACAGGCTTATCCCTGAGCAACGCACGCGCAATAG
>JAZQTF010000136.1:0-7172 GCA_045630445.1 Acutalibacteraceae bacterium | reverse complement strand
CAGGAAGAAGGGCACATCCGTTGCAAACCTGCAGAGATTTATGGGTGTCTATTCCGAAGACGTCACAATTGACAAGCAGGGCAGAATTGTTATCCCCAATGATTTCAGAGAGTACGCAGGCATCGGCAAGGAAGTTGTAATCATCGGTGCGATTACTCACGGAGAAATCTGGGACAAGGATGAGTGGGACCGTTTCAGTGCTGAGTTTACAACTGCTGAGGAAGCAAAGAAAGAAATGGACAAAATGTACGGAGATAATTCCGAAAAATAAAGGCGGTGGGTTTAATGGAGTTTGTTCATAAACCCGTGCTGTTTGATGAAGCGATAGATGCGCTGAATATAAAGAGCGGCGGGATATATCTCGACGGCACAGCGGGTGGCGGCGGTCACTCAGGAGAGATTGCATCAAAACTTGATACGGGCAGACTCATTTCCGTTGACCAGGACCCTGACGCAATCGCAGTGCTTACTGAAAAATTTTCAAAGAATGATAGAGTTACCGTGGTCCACAGTAACTTTGACAATATTGATTCAATACTTGATTCGCTCGGAATTGACACAATTGACGGAATGTTGCTTGATCTTGGTGTCAGTTCTTACCAACTTGATACTGCGGAGCGTGGCTTTTCGTTCCACAATGATGCACCGCTTGATATGAGAATGAGCAAGCAGGGCGCAACCGCAGCGGATCTTGTAAACACTCTTGATGAAGCGTCGCTTGCAAAAATCCTCTGGGATTATGGCGAGGAGCGTTATTCAAGACGAATTGCATCTGCAATTGTAAAGGCTCGTCAGAGCAAGGATATAGAAACAACACTGGAACTTGTTGATATTATCAAATCAGCAATTCCTGCTGCAGCAAGACGAGAGGGCGGCCATCCCGCACGCAGAAGTTTTCAGGCACTTCGTATTGCTGTAAACGATGAACTCGGCAGATTGAAAACAACTCTTGATGCTGCATTCAACCGTCTTGGTGTTGGCGGACGATTGGTAATAATCACATTCCATTCGCTTGAAGACAGAATTGTAAAACAGAAGTTTGCGGATTTCTGCAAGGGTTGTACTTGTCCGAAAAGTTTTCCGGTTTGTGTGTGCGGTAATAAGGAGATTGCTTATATGCCGTTCAAATCAAAAGCCCCGACAGAAAAGGAACTTGAACTCAATCCCCGAAGCAGAAGCGCAAGGGTGAGAGTAGTTGAGAGAATAGGATAAATAATTAAGTATATATTTTGGTATAAAGGAAAGGAAGTGTAGCGAAGAATGGGTCCGGCATATAATTATGATTATTTTGAAGTCAATGAAGAACGTGCCAAAAAACGTCCGCAATTGGTGAAAAGCAGAAAACAGAACAGAGAACTCAAAACTCAGGCAACACAGGGTGCGAGAAGTTCAGCCAAGATAGTCCTCATTTCACTCATTCTTTTTGCTATGTTTGCCGCAGTTATGTATTGTCGCGTTCAGCTTGATGAACTCAATTCCCAGTATAACGATCTGAAAAGCCAGATCATTATTGCGGAGAGTGACAACGTAAGGCTCAATATGGAACTTGACGCAAAAGCGTCCGTATATAATATTGATAAGTATGCGGTTGAAGTTCTTAATATGTATAAGATAGGCGAGCAACAGATAAATTATCTTGAGCCGGATTTCTACGGTGAACTTTTGCTCCAGAAGAGCGAATAATTATGTTACCCCTGCATATATAAGAGGGGAGATAAATAAAATTGAACAGATGAGCGGCATTTTGCCGGGCATAAAAAGATTAAAGATGATGAGAGTTGAGGTGTTTTTCCTCGGCTCTCTATCTTGGCATAATGAGATGTTTTATCAGAGTATAATTTTGAGAAAGGGATAGCACGGATTTTGTATTTTTGGTGCTGAAACGGATGCTATGAGTAAGGGAATTAGCGAAAAAAACAAAACAAATGATGCAATGCTTAAAAGAACGTTTGTCGTTGCAGTGCTTATTTTTGTTGCGTTTCTTATCTGCGTTGTCAGCCTTGTTATAACGCAACTTGTAAAGGGTGAGTATTACAAACAGATTGCCCAGTCACAGCAGTTGAGTGACACAAAGATTTCTGCTCAGCGCGGTGTTATTTATGACAGAAATATGAGCGTGCTTGCACAGAGCGCAACTTCATGGCGAGTATATATCGTGCCTTCAAAGATTGAAGGTGAAGATGTAAGAGAAGTTGTTGTCCGTGAACTTGCGGAAATCATTGGTGTTTCCGAGGACGATGTGAGAGCAAAAACACTGAAAGAGAGTAATTACGAAACAATCAAGTCAAAGGTTGACAGTGATGTTAAAGCAAAAGTGGAAGAACTTATCCGCAGTGAAGATTACAAAGGTTACGGACTTATAAACGTCATTGGTATCTCTCAGGATGCAAAGCGTTATTACCCCAATTCAACCCTTGCTTCAACTCTCATTGGTTTCACAGGTACTGATGACCAGGGACTTGAAGGGCTTGAAAGTTATTATGACAAGTATCTGACAGGTGTTGCGGGCAGAGTTATAACCGCGGTAAACGGTGTCCAGGGTGAAATGCCCAACTCTTATCAGACAATCATTGACGCGCAGCAGGGTTACAGCCTTGTTTTGACAATTGATGAAACTCTTCAGTATTATCTTGAAAGGCACCTTGAAGACGCAATGGAAGAAACAAAGTCCAAGGGTGCGTATGGCATTATGATGGACGTCAAAACGGGCGCAATACTTGCAATGAGTTCAAAGCCCGATTATGACCTCAACAGTCCGTGGACCATCGTAAGCGAAAAAACGCTTGAAGAAATATCTTTATTAAGTGATGAGAAAAAGCCGTCAGCAATGTCTGCCGCAATAAATGAACAGTGGAGAAACAGTGCGATTTCTGACACTTATCAGCCCGGCTCGGTATTCAAGATTATTACCGCAGCCGCTGCTATGGAAGAGGGCCTCGTTGATGTAGGGGAGCATTTTGATTGCCCCGGTTACATCATTGTCGGAAGCCGAAGAATCAACTGCCATAAACTTGTAGATCATGGCGGTGAAACATTCCTTCAAGGATTGATGAATTCCTGCAACCCCGTTTTCATTGATGTAGGTTTAAGACTCGGTGTTGACACATTTATGGATTATTTTGATGCTTTCGGTCTCAATGACAGAACGGGCATTGACCTTCCCGGTGAGGCAACAAGTATCACTCACGAAAAACTCGGTGTCACAATGGGCGTGTCCGAACTTGCTTCTTGTTCATTCGGTCAGACTTTCCAGGTAACACCTATCCAGATGATAACTGCGGTTGCATCCGTTGCAAACGGTGGCAAACTTATGCAGCCATATATCGTTCAGTCGGTAATTGATGAAAACGGCAACACTGTATCAACAACAGAACCAACGGTAAAAAGCCAGGTAATCTCTGCCGAAACCGCATCAACACTTTGCGGAATGCTTGAAAAAGTAGTTTCCGAGGGTGGCGGTAAAAATGCTTACGTACCCGGTTACAGAATCGCAGGTAAAACAGGAACAAGTGAAAAAATCGGTGAGTCAGGTGAGGGCGAAGCGATGAAATATATCGCGTCATTCGTAGGATTTGCACCCGCTGATGACCCTGAAGTGATTTTGCTCGTTATCCTTGATGAGCCTTCAGGTTACAGCCACATGGGTGGTACAATTGCTGCGCCTCTCGGAGCAAAGATTTTCTCCGATGCCCTTGCATACCTTAACGTTGACGTTAAATATACAGAAGAAGAACTCAAAAATCTCAATGTATCCGTTCCGAATGTTGTAAGCAGCAGCATTTCTTCTGCAAAATCAACACTTAATAATTACGGATTCAATGTAAAAATAGTAGGAAATGGCAATACTGTAATAAGTCAGATGCCAAGTGCATACACAACCGTCTCAAAGGGTGGCACAGTCGTTCTTTATACTGACAACACCGCCGCACGAATGGTTGAAATGCCCGACCTTACGGGTTACACCGTTGCGCAGGTAAACCGCATAATGTCAGACCTTGAACTGAATGCAGTGTTCACGGGCGGCGGTCTTAATTCAAGTGACGCGGTTGTATATTCGCAGAGTGTGGCACCCGGACAGAAGATTGAGATAGGCGGAACGGTAACAATTTCGTTCAGACATATCTCGGGAGTGGATGATTTGTAAGTAAGGAATGAAAAATCATTCAGAGTAAAAAGGAGAAATTTATAGTGAAACTTTCAGAATTGCTCGTAGGAGTAACCGTAAAAAATCAATATGAGGATGTGGAGGTCCGTGACATCGTTTCAAACACAAACGCGGATGTGAGCGGATGCTTGTTCGTGTGTATCGCGGGCAAGAAGTTTGATCCTCACAACTGTGCGGCAGACCTGCTTGCAAAGGGTGCAAGTGCTGTTCTTGTTGAACGCGATCTCGGACTTAAAAATCAGGTTATCGTTGAAAACACAAGGCACGCAAACGCAATAATCTGTGCAAACTTTTTCGGCAATCCTGCAAGAAAACTCAGATTAGTTGGCGTTACAGGCACTAATGGCAAGACAACAAGCGTTTCACTTATCAAAACAATTCTTGATTCATACGGATGCAAAACGGGACTTATCGGCACAGTGAACTGCCTTATTGATGAGGAGATTGAGCCGAGCAAATACACAACTCCCGAGCCGTACGATCTGCACAGACTGTTTGCAAAAATGGTTGATGCGGGATGCGAATACTGTGTGATGGAGGCTTCGTCGCAGGGACTTGACCAGCATCGTCTTGACGGTTGTCAGTTTGATGTTGCAATCTTCACAAACCTCACACATGAGCATCTTGACTATCACAAGAATATGGAAAATTACCTTGAAGCAAAACGTATTCTTTTCAGAATGAGCAAAACCGTTATCATCAATGCAGACGATGATTACGCTGAAAAAGCGGCGCAGGGACTTGACTGCAAGGTTGTGACTTTCTCTGCTGAAAAAGATACAGCCGATTATGTTGCAAAGAATATCCGGTTCAGAGCGGACGGAGTTTGTTATGAACTTATCGGTGACAATGCAATTTCAAGGGTGAGATTAAATATTCCCGGCTCTTTCACAGTCAGCAATTCGATGGGCGCAGTGATTGCGGCGGTTGAACTCGGCTTTGATTTTGATGAATCAGCGCGTGCACTTGCTGGTGCAAAAGGTGTAAAGGGCAGACTTGAAGTGATTCCGACAGGTACTGATTACACAGTGATTGTTGACTATGCTCACACTCCTGACGGACTTGAGAAAATGCTCACAAGTCTTAAAGAATTTACAAAAGGCAGACTTATTTCAATATTCGGTTGCGGTGGCGAAAGAGACCTTGAAAAGCGTCCCGTAATGGGTGAGGTTGCGGCCAATATTGCTGACTATATCGTTATTACCGCTGATAACCCGAGAAACGAAGAGCCGATTGATATTGCTCACATTATTGAGGGCGGAATCAAAAGAAGCGGAAAGAAAACTCCTTACACAATAATTGTTGACAGAGCGCAGGCAATCTGGTACGCGATGGATAACGCAAAAGCGGATGACGTAATCGTTATCAGCGGTAAAGGTCCTGACTGCTATCAGCACACAAAAGAAGGAAAGTTTTATTATAGTGATGAAGAAACCGTTTTAAATTATTTCAAACGATAATTCATAAAACATTGAAAGGGCTGATTTTTTGGAAACGTTGAAGATTTCCGATATTGCCCGTGCTTGTGGGTCGCAGTGTGAAAGCGACGTAGTGGCAAGTGGCGTGGTGATTGACAACAGACAAGTGAAAAAGGGTGATGTGTTTATCGCCATTGAGGGTGAAAATCACGACGGTCACGTTTTTGCAAAAAGCGCTGTTGAGGCGGGTGCGGTTGCCGTTATCTGCCACAAGGAAGTGGACGTGGATTGCCCGAAGATATTTGTTGAAAATACAGGCAAGGCGCTTGTTGACCTTGCAAAATGGTACAGGACTTTGTTCCCGATTCCGACTGTCGGAGTGACGGGAAGTGTTGGTAAAACAACAACCAAAGAAATGATCTGGGCAGTAATGTCGCAGAAGTATAACACTCTCAAAAATGAGGGCAACCGCAACAATGAAATCGGAATGCCGTTGTCAGTGCTCAATCTCAATAAAACTCACGAAGCGGCAATTTTTGAAATGGGAATATTCACAGTTGGTGATATTGAAAGGCTGACCCTTATCGCAACTCCCGCGGTTGGCGTCATTTCAAACATCGGTGTTGCCCATATTGAAAACGTCGGCTCAAGAGAAAAACTCCTTGAAACAAAAATGGAACTTGTAAAAGGTATGCCGAAAGGTGCACCGCTTGTACTTTGCAAGGATAATGATTTGCTCGCAACAGTCAGACTTGATGACCGCCCGATAATTTATTATTCTCTCAATGAAGAAGCGGATTACACCGCTGACAATATAAGGATTGAGGGAGAAAAAACGCTTTTTGATATCTGCTATCAGGGCGGCAGACAGAGCGTTGAACTACCCGCGATAGGTGACCATAACGTGCTTAATGCGCTTGCAGCGTTTGCCGTTGGTACAATTTTTGAGATTTCTCCTGAACTTATTGCAGAAGGACTTAAAAATTACGTCCCGTCAGGAATGCGACAGAAAATCGTTCACACAAATGGTATAACCGTTGTTGAAGATTGTTACAATGCAAGCCCCGATTCAATGAAGGCGGCAATTGCGGCGCTCTCAAAAATAAAAGCGCAGCGAAGAATTCTTGTAATCGGTGATATGCTTGAACTCGGTGAGTTTTCATACGATGCTCACTATGGGGTCGGAGTCTCGGCGGCAAAGAGTGATGCGGATATGATTTTTGCTTACGGCAAAGAGGCTGCGATTTATGCAAAAGCGGTTGCCGACAATGGCAGAAATGCAAATCTGTTCACTGACAAAGCGGCACTTTCACAAGCGTTGATTAACGAACTTCGTGAAGGTGATGCAATTCTCTTCAAAGCAAGCAGAGGGCTTAAATTAGAGGAAGTAATCTATTCGATTTATGATAGGTGGGAAAATAAATGATATCTTATATACCTGCAATAACCGGTTTGGTGGCGTTTTTGGTGACAGTCTTTTCGGGATATTTCATTATTCCGTGGCTGAGAAAATTGAAGTTCGGACAGGTGATTCTGGAAATCGGCCCGTCATGGCATAAGAATAAACAGGGCACACCCACAATGGGCGG
>JAZQTF010000135.1:0-14222 GCA_045630445.1 Acutalibacteraceae bacterium | reverse complement strand
GTACAACGTGAATGATTGCATCTACTTCTCTGATGTGTGAAAGGAATTTGTTACCAAGACCTTCACCTTTTGAAGCACCTCTTACAAGACCCGCAATATCAACAAACTCAATAACCGCAGGGGTAAACTTAACAGGGTTATACATATCAGCAAGTGCATTAAGACGCTCGTCCGGAACTGTAACAGTGCCTACGTTAGGCTCGATTGTACAGAACGGATAGTTTGCAGACTGTGCACCTGCGTTTGTAATTGCGTTAAAAAGTGTACTTTTGCCGACGTTGGGCAAACCGATAATTCCAAGTTTCATAATATTTGACCGTACCTTTCAATGTAAAATCTTTATTTTTTTATATCATCATAGATTGCATGTATTCTCTTCATCCTATGGTTTACACCGGATCGGGAGAGGGGAGGAGTAAGTAATTGCCCAAGTTCACTGAGTGAAACATCAGGGTTTTCTTTTCTCAGGGCCGCAATTTCTGCCAGATCAGGTGGCAAAAATTCTTCTCCCATCTTGCTTTCTATAAATTCAATTTCTTCAATTTGCTTGCACGCGGCATTGATTACTTTTGTAAGATTGGCAGTTTCACAGTTTGTTCTGCGATTAACCATATTTTTAATATCTTTAAGAACTTTAACACCCATTATTTCAAGCGAAGAATTGATTGCTCCCATACTTGTAAGCAAATCTTCAATCGCTTCACTTTCCTTGAAATAAATTACATGTCCGCCTTTACGGATTATTTGTTTTGGTGAAAATTCCATCTCTTTAAGTAATGCAATAAAATCCTTTGTGAGATTCATAAAGGGGATTGAAAACTCAAAATGATAGTTTTTATTCGGGTCAGTAACTGCGCCACACGACAGAAAAGCGCCTCTTATAAACGCCCTCTGGCAACACTCATCGGGCAAATTTGCCCGATTGATACGTAATGATGGTTCTTTGCCAGTATGACCGAAGTATTCAAGCACTTGTCTGCAACGAGCTGTTTCAGATACTTTAACAGTAATTTTTCCGGCGGCAGACGTTTCCTGTGACGGGGCTTCACCGGTAATAGTAAATATTGCTTCGCTGTATTTATCAGCAACGGCTTCATTCTCGGTTTGTAAACTTATGTTGCGCGCTGTAAAACTTCTGCCCATCAAAAGCAAACCGTATGCTTCGGCTTTCCGGCAACACTCTTCCATATCGTCAAGCATTGAAAGTTCATTTTTAACATCCGATGCAAAGGACATAACTATAACCATATAACACTTAAACGTGTTAACCTTTCCATAAAGTTTATTTCAAAATATCTCTGTGATGAATGCTGATTGTGCAGTTATCATTCTGCGCAACAAGATGTTCATGTAATTTTTCAGCAAAGATAACCGACCTGTGTCTGCCACCTGTGCATCCCACAGCGACAATAAGCTGGCTTTTTCCTTCTTTAACATATAAGGGTAGAAGATAATCAACAAGGTCATACAGACGGGGGAGAAGTCCCTGTGCCTGAGGAAAACTCATAACGTAATCCATAACCTCTTTCTGCAATCCCGTTTTATTTTTCAGATCATCTTCATAAAACGGATTGGGCATACATCTGACGTCAAAAACAAGATCCGCTTCGCTTGGCGTACCATACTTAAAACCAAATGACATACAATGAATATGCATTCCAGGCGCATTGCTGCCCATAAATATTTTTATAACACGGTCACGAAGTTGAGTTGATGACATATGTGACGTATCAATTACGTAATCAGATTTTTCTCTTGCAAGACGTAACGCTTCACGTTCCAACAAAATTGCCTTGGAAATTGAACCGTCTGACAAATCAAGCAAAGGATGCTTTCGTCTTGTTTCTTTATATCTTCGCTCAATGACTTCATCTCTTGCGTCAACAAAAAGAATCTTGTAATTAAATCCTTCACTTTTTAATTCACTGAGGCTTTCAAAAAGACTGTAAAACAAATCACCGCCACGAAGATCAGTAACAATTGCGATTTTTTCAATTTTATCTTTTGACTGCGCAATCAGCTGAGCAAATTTTGTAATGAGTTTAGGCGGCATATTATCAACGCAGTAATAGCCACAATCTTCAAGCACGTTTACCGCTCTTGTTTTACCTGCACCGGACATACCGGTAACAATCACAAACTCCAAGATAATACCCCCTGAAAATATTATTTTATCATAAGAACTTCGGGTTCAAGTTCAACTCCCGTTTCTTCAAGAACCGTTTTCCTTGTAAACTCAATCAAAGCAAGCACATCGGCACAAGTTGCATTTCCGATGTTGATAATAAAGCCTGCATGTTTACGGCTTATCTGAGCGCCGCCGATTGTTTTTCCTTTAAGTCCGCATTGTTCAATCAGTGCACCGGCAAAATGATTTGCAGGGCGTTTGAAGACACTTCCTGCGCTCGGGAATTCCAAAGGCTGCTTATCGCGGCGTCTTGCCATATAATCTTTCATTTTGTCGCTGATTTCCTGCTTGTTGCCTTTTACAAGTTTAATCACAACATCAGTAACGTAGCAACCATTTGAATGATAAGCACTGTGTCTGTATGAAAACTCAAGTTCATCATTTGACAAAGTCTCAAATTTACCATCAGGTGTAACATGTGAACAAGAAACAACAACATTTCCGATTTCACCGTTATAAGCGCCGGAATTCATAAATATAGCGCCACCAAGGAGAGCGGGGATTCCATAAGCAAATTCAATACCTGTAAGTGAATTTTCACATGCAAACAAACAAAGTTTTGCAAGACTTACGCCAGCGCCACAAACTATTGTTGTGTCATCAATCAGTTCAATTCTGTCAAATTCTCCACCACTTAACTGGAAGAAAACCGCGTTGACATCATCGTCTGTAACAAGCATATTGCTGCCGTTACCAATGACTTTTACAGGCAATCCGGACTCTTTTGCTTTTAATAACAAAATGCGGAAATTCTCTTTACTGTTAACTTTTATAAAAAGTTTTGCTTTTCCACCGATTTTAAACGTTGTATGTAATGACATCGGCTCATTTTCTTTTGCGTCACAACCAAGTTCTTGCGCAAGATTAAGCAATTGCTTTACAGTATCCATCATTTCCTCCTGATATAATCAAATAAATAACTAATCTTTTTTCTTAAGATCGGGCAAACTGTCTGCCATACCAAGTTTTTCAAGAAGTTCCATAGCACCATTATAACCGAACTTTTTCTGTCTGTTATTCATAGCGGCAACTTCGATGATAATTGCAAGGTTTCTACCTGTTGTTACAGGAATGACACTGAGGGGAACGTTGACACCAAGAATTTCATAATACTTTGAGTCAAGTCCAAGTCTGTCATAATTCTTTACGCCGTCCCATTGTTCAAGTTCAATAACCATATCAATGGTTTCGGTTGACTTTACTGAACCCATACCGAACAATCTTCGTGCGTTGATAATACCAACTCCGCGAACTTCGATAAAGTGTCTGATATTTTCAGGCGCAGAACCAACAAGAGTTGTTGATGATACTTTTCTGATTTCAACAGCATCGTCGGCAATAAGACGGTGACCTCTTTTTATAAGTTCAATAGCAGTTTCACTCTTACCAACACCGCTATCACCAAGCAAAAGCAGGCCTTCACCATAAACTTCAACCAATACACCGTGACGGGTTACTCTTGGTGCAAGCTCAGAGTTAAGATAAGCAATCATATCGGAACTGAATTCTGATGTTTTGTGTGATGTGCCAAGAACAGCAACACCGTTTTCTTTTGCAAGTTCAATAAGATCGGGGAAAATCTCAATTGACCTTGTAAAAATTACAACGGTGGGTTTTTTCTCCATAAAATGTTTGATGCTCTCATGTCTGCGCTCAGCATCAAGATGATTAAGATATCCTGTTTCTGCAAGACCAAGAATCTGAATCCTTTCAGGGTCAAAATACTCATCATAATAAGCTGAGAGAAGAAGACCCGGTCTGTTTATATCAGATGTTCTGATAGCAATATTAGCTGCATCATCCGGAAGATAAGCAACCTCAAGAGAAAAATCCTTTATAATTTTATCAAGTGTTACAGAATAATTTGAATGCATACGAAACCCTCCGTATTTTTATAATTCATTTCATTATACAACATATACCGTGCTTAGTTCAACAAAAATAGTAAAAAATTTTATAGTATTATGGAATTTATAAGAAACAACGTATATAATATATAAAACTGTACTTGAAAGGGTATACGTAAATGGATAATGTTTTTGAAAAAATCTATGATACGGTCAAAAAAATCCCGTATGGAAAAGTTGCAACTTATGGTCAGATTGCTTTATTGAGTGGCAATCCGAGGTGGGCAAGAGTTGTTGGCTATGCACTGCACGTCAACCCTGACCCGCAGAATATACCGTGTTACCGCGTTGTTAACAGAAACGGTGAAGTAGCAAAGTCATTTGTATTCGGTGGAGAAGATGCACAAAGAAAATTGCTTGAAATGGAAGGCATAGAATTTGACAAAAACAACAGAATAGATTTGAAAAAAAATTGTTGGAGGGGAGAATAATGGAGCAAAACATAGAAAGATATAATTCTTTTAATAATTACTTGCGAAAAAAATATGGTTCGAAAGTTTATAAATTAGGATTAAGTATCAGTTCAACCTGTCCGAACCGTGATGGCACAAAAGGTATCGGCGGATGCATTTTCTGTTATGAAGGCTCCGGTACATTCTCTTCAAAGCCGGAATTCGATGTGGACAAGCAGATTGAAAACGCTAAAGAGAAAGTAATAGCCAAAACTAAAGACAATAAATTCATTGCATATTTTCAGGCTTACACAAGTACCTATGCACCGATTGATTTTCTGAGAGAAAATTTCTACAAAGCAATCAATCGTGACGAAATCGTTGCATTATCAATATCAACACGGCCCGACTGTCTGCCCGATGAAGTTGTTGATTTACTTGCGGAGCTTAACAAAATAAAGCCCGTGACAGTTGAACTCGGACTTCAGACAATGCACGAGAAAACCGCGCAACTTATCAATCGTTGTTACCCATTGTCAACATTTGAAAACGCTGTAAACAAACTTCAAAAACACGGAATAGAAATTGTTGTACATATCATTTTAGGGCTGCCTCACGAAACAACCGAAGCTGTTTTACAGACGATACATTATCTCAATTCGTTAAAAATCAACGGAATAAAACTCCAATTGTTACATGTCCTGAAAGACACAAAACTCTGCAAAATGTATTCAAATGGCGAATTCAAGACCCTCTCAATGGACGAATACATAAAATTATTAAGATTGTGTATTGAAAATCTTTCAGAAGAAATTGTTATACACAGATTGACAGGTGACGCTCCAAAATCTGCACTGATTGCTCCTTTGTGGAGTGCTGATAAGAAAAATGTACTCAACACAATCAAAAAGGAATTTGAAATCCATAACGTTCAACAGGGTACAGGACTCAAATAAATATTGACTTTTTGGCATTTTTGTAGCATACTAAATGTGGTATGCTTACCGACATATCGGTATAGAATATGGGAAAGGATGCTATTGATGAAAAACAAAAACGCACAGAAATTTAAAATCAAAACTGTTTCTGTCATAAATGATAAATTTAAACCAAACAAAAAAGCAAGACGCACTTTAAGAACAATCGGAAAAATATTCAGCATTGCGGCAATAAGTATGGTTGCTGTTATGTTGCTTACCGTTTGTATCGTTGCTTCTGCCGGTATCATTTATTTCAACAATTATGAAAACAGTGAGCCGATTTATCTTGAAGATTATACAGGTGGCCTTGGTAACAGTTATATTTATGCTTATGACTCAGACGGAAATAAGGTTGTTGTTCAGGAACTTCAGGGTGAAAGAAACAGAGTATGGGCATCAATCAATGAAATTCCGAAGAATATGCAAAATGCTTTCATCGCTATTGAGGATGAGCGTTTCTATTCACATTATGGCGTTGACTGGAAAAGAACTATCGGTGCTTTGCTAAACGAGGTTGTAAATGTTTACGGTACTCAGCAGGGTGGTTCAACAATCACACAGCAGCTTATCAAAAACATCACCGGTGAAACTCAGGTTACACTTGAACGTAAGTTCAACGAGATTCTCCAGGCACTTGAACTTGAACGCAGATACAGTAAAACCCAGATTTTAGAGGTATATCTCAACGAAATCTATCTTTCCAACAATTGTAACGGCGTTCAGTCAGCAGCAAAAAAATACTTCGGCAAAGATGTTTCAGAACTTAACCTTGCTGAATGTGCAACAATTGCTGTAATCACAAATGCTCCGACTTACTATGATCCGATTCTCAATCCGCAGAACAATAAGAGCAGGCAGGAATACTGCTTGCGTAAAATGCTTGAACTTGGGATGATTACACAGGAAGAGCATGACGAAGCGGTTGCTTATGAATTAGTGTTTAAGAATTCAGGCGGTGAAGAGAATCCTGAATCCAATAACAAGAATCAACAGTTCAGTTATTACACTGACTACTTAATCGAAACAGTAATTTCAGATCTTATGGCTGAATACGGCTACTCATACAACCGTGCAAGACAGATGGTAATGGGTGGCGGGCTTTCAATCACATCCGCAATTGATATTGAAGTTCAGGAAAAAGTTGAATATATCTACGAAAATAAAACTGCAGGCTTCAACGATGACGAACTCCAATCCGCAGCAGTTATAATGCAGTATGACGGCAGAGTTGTTGGAATTGTTGGCGGTGCAGGTGAGAAAACAGACAGTATGTCATTCAACCGCGCGGTCCATTCCAAGAGACCTCCCGGATCTACAATGAAACCTTTGAGCGTATATTCTTACGGAATCGAGAACAATTTGCTCACATGGTCAACTCTGTATCTTGATCAGGCAATAATTCTTAATGGTACCAAATATCCGCAAAACGTTGATGGTACATTTGGTACAAACAAGATGATTACAATTCAGTACGCAGTTGCGCACTCAACAAACACTGTTGCAGTAAGACTTGCGCAGGAACTTACAGTTGAAAAACTGTTTGATTTTGTTCAGAATACTTACCACCTGACAACACTTGAACAGTCTGATAAAGCGATTTCTCCCTTGGCACTTGGTGGTATGACACACGGTGTAAAGGTTCTTGAAATGGCCGCTGCATATCAGGTGTTCGGTAATGGTGGCGTTTATAACGAGCCGTACTGCTACTATGAAGTTGTTGATTCTGACGGCAAAATTCTCCTCAGCAAGAAAACAAACTCAACTATTGCACTCAGCGCTGACTCTGCGTGGGTAATGAACAAGATTCTGCAGACAGTTACTGCTCCCGGTGGTGGCGGTACAGGTCAGAGATATGGTCTTAGTGCATACGGAATTGAAACTTACGGTAAATCAGGTTCAACAAATGATTACTGTGACGTTTGGTTCTGTGGCGGTTCACCTTATTATGTTACTGCTATCTGGACCGGATTTGATGAATCCAAACCTCTTAATGTATATGCCGGTAACACCAGTGGTATCATCTGGGGCGCAGTAATGAAATCAATTCACGCTGACCTTCCCGCAGCAAGTTTCACACCGTCCGAAAGCGTTGTTGAACTTGATTACTGCACAATTTCAGGCTTGATCGCGAACGAATACTGTGAATCAACCGCAAAAGGTTGGTACAAAGTTTCTTACACAGGCGGTAAGTGCACAACATGTGAGCAGACATTCGGTGAAGGCACAGAAACCACACCCGAAACTACACCAGAAAACTAATCATATTTCAAATCAAACAGGAGCATTCAACTTGGATGCTCCTGTTATTTCATCCATAAATTCACAGCATAAAATGAAAAAATTCCATTGAATTAAAACTGTTTTTATATTATAATTATATGTAACATAAAGAGGCTAAACACGCCCACAAGGGTCAGAAAGGAGACTTAATATGACAAGAATTAAAAGGACGTTCAAACCTCTTCTCAGTATTGTACTTATATTTATGATTGTACTTACCGCGTTACCATTCAGTGCTTTGAAAGCAAGCGCTGCATCAAATATGAAAATCAGTGATGCCGGCATTGAAATGATCAAATCATTTGAGGGTTTTCTTGAATACGCAATCTGGGACTACGGTCAGTGGTCAATAGGTTATGGCACAGGTGTTCCCGAAGGCTCATATCCTAACGGAATATCAAGGGATGAAGCAGAGGTGTTGTTAAGGCAATATCTTGACTACTTTGAAACATGCCTTAACAAATTCATTGTTGATTACAATGTAAGCCTTAATCAGAATCAATTTGACGCGTTAATCAGTTTTATATATAATCTCGGTCCGAGTGTTCTTTATTATGACAATATGACATTGCGTGATATGATTGTTTCGGGCGATTATACTGACCAGGAATTGATTGATGAGTTCAAAACGTGGAGTCATGCCGGCGGTGTTCAGCTTTCAGGTCTTGTTAAAAGACGTGAAGCAGAAGCGTTATTATTCTTAACTCCCTATACATATTACGAAATATGGGAAGCGGATGTGGAAAACTCATCAATACGACTTCGTTCTGAACCGACTACATCTGCTGATACGGTTGAATATATCTTTGACGGCACATTGTTTATCGTAACCGACCACAGTGCTGCGGATGGCTACCTCTGGGGTTACACATATTACAACGGTGTTTACGGTTGGTGCGCCATTGACCTTGCACAAAAATTATTTGATTCAAACCATATATATAATAATCTTATTTTAAACGATTGGTGTTTTCCTGTCCTTGATTTTGAAAAGGAATTCTATAACGAAAAAACTTGGCTTATCAATGGATATAGCGATTCACACAAAGGAATTGATATTGGTAATGTAACCAATAAAACTCCCGTATATGCTGCTGCAAGCGGCTGGATTTATCCACAAGCAACTGATAATGAAAGGGGAGTCTGGGCGGTAATCGACCACACAGATGGCACTTATTCATCATATCAACATCTTACATCAGTAATTGCAAAAGAAAAACAATGGGTGAATAAAGGCGATATAATCGGTTACTGTGGCTCAACAGGAAATACAGACACTACAAAACTCCACTTTGAAGTAAAAATCGGTGCAGTTGATAATGTTGCAAATTATGATTTAATGCAAAACGTAAACCCCGAGCATATTGCATTTAATTATTCAAATGAACTTATCTATTCAGTTTCACATTTGTTTGATAATCAAAAAGTAATTTTCACCGTCGTGACGGATGAAAATAACATTGATGCAATCAAACTTGTTTCATCATCAAATAAAGCTGAAACACTTGCAACTTCCACAACACGTGAAACAAATGATGACGGCAATTATGTATGGACCATTTCCACAACTCTGCCGTCAAAAACTACTGAATACGCATTTGATGTCAGAAGTGCAGGCACACAAAAATATCTTGAAAGATATTATGTATATTCAATTGATCCGTCTGTTTCTTCAACAATCAAATCAGCAAATCACGAATATGTTGATGGTGAACTCATATTCAGTATAATAACTAAAAAAGGGGAGTATGAGCGAATCAAGGTTACAAAAGCTGATGAACTGACTTCAAGCCTTGCAGTTGCTACGTCATATGCAAAAACTCCATCCGGTGATTTTCTTTGGACTATAAAATACGAAACGGATAATCCGATTGGCAACTATGCATTTGACCTTAAACAATCATCAAGCGAAAAATACCTTAAAGACTATTTTGTTTATATGGTTGATGCAATTGAAGCAACCCCGCCTGAAAACGTTCCTGCAGTTGAAATATGGCGTGTTACGGGCGAATCTTTAAGGCTCAGAACTTCTCCGTCAACATCAGCGGCTGCAATTATAATCATTCCTACCGGAACATATCTTACTGTATCTGAAATCCAGACGGGAGAAGGTTATACATGGGGTAAAGTCAAATTCTCTGACTACAGCGGTTGGTGTGCACTTGATTACGCGCAAAAAGTTAATCTGCCATCCAATTTCTATTCTGATTGGTATTGGCCCGTACCCGCATCAAGCCCGGAAGTTTACACAAACGGCTCGTGGCTCCTGAACAAATATACAACAACAAATAATGGAATTGACATTCAAAACGTTACAAAGACAACGCCTGTATTCGCAGCAAAAAGCGGATATCTGTATATCAAAGACAGTAAAACAGCGGTTGTTGACCATGGCGACAGATCATATTCATCATACGGAAATCTGTCATCAATATCAGTTTCAAGCGGTACTTACGTCAATAAAGGACAACTTATCGGTTATTGTGGCGAATCAAGTGTTCACTTTGAAATAAGAGTCGGCCTTGTAAGTAGTTGGAACAGTTACTCAATGTTTGCTTCATTTGACCCGCAAATCTTTGAATACACTTACGATACAGATCTTATAAAATCAATTTCTTCAACCGTTTCCGGCAACAAGTTGGTCTTTACAGTAACAACTCAGGCAGGAGATTTTAACAGATTAAAGGTAACAGATGCAAACGATTTGTCCTCATACATAAAATACACTGACAGTTATGAGGTAAACTCAAATGGTGAATTCGTATGGACAATCACGATTAACGCTCCATCATCTGACACAAGTTATGCGTTTGATTTAAGAAGTTCTGCAACATCAAAATACACTAAACAGTATGCTTACTACGATTATGAGTTCGTAGAAGTCCCTGCAGTTACTTTCAAATCAGTTTTCCATGAAGTTAAGGGCGATTATATTATATTTACAATCGTGACAAATAAGGGCGATTATAACCGAATGAAGATTAGTGATGTTAATGATATCAAATCAAGCCTTGCAGTTTCAAATTCTTGCACAGTAAATGCTGATGGTGACTACGTGTGGACAATCAGATACGCTGCACCAAAAGTTAAAACTACTTATGCTTTTGATTTACGTTCATCAATAACATCCAAATACCTTAAAGAATATTATTCATATACGGTTGAAGCCGCTGTTATTTCACCGATAATCTACTCAACAAGCAAAATTGAAAATGGCAGAATCATATTTACAGTTGTTACAACCGCCGGTGATTTCAGCAGAATCAAGGTTACAACCGAGGATAGCTTATCAGGAAGCCTTGCTGTTGCCACAAAATATACTATCAATGCAGATGGAAACTATGTCTGGACAATCAATGCGGTTGCACCAAGCGAATCAACAACTTATGCTTTTGATTTAAAAAATGGAACAACAGGCAAATACCTTAAAGATTACTATTATCAGGAAGTTATTGTAAGTGAAGACGATGAAATAACACCGATTTTGACCGTTTCACCTGTAATAATCGGCAACGAAATAACGTTCACAGTTGTAACAGGAACAGATTATAATCGTGTAAAAGTTGTTGATTCAAACAATATGTCCTCATACATTTCATACACAAACAAATACGTTGAAGTTGGTTCAGTAAGAGTGTGGACAATAACGATTACAAAGCCTGAAGAAACAACGTTACTTATGTTTGATGCGCGAACAATTTCAAACAATAAATACACTAAAAACTATTACAGTTTAACAGTATAACAAAACAAAAGGACTGACTTCAAAAGGGGAGTCAGTCCTTTTAATATTGATGTTTTACGTAAAAAATAACGGTGACTACCGAAGTAGCCACCGTCTTTTTTATTAGTAGTAGATAACGATAGAGCCCATGATTGCTTCAGCAACTGCAGGAACATTTACACCATCATCAGCCTGAATGAAGTTTACAAAGTACTTTGTAAACTCAGTCTGGAAAACGTATGTTGTGTATGCACCGTCAGCAGACTTAGCAATGTAGCATGTGTAACCAGCTTCACCGATTGTTGTTTTCTCAAAGCTTGAGATTGTTGTACCGAGTATTGCCTCGAAATCAGCAACTGTCTTGTTTTCAAAAACATCTGTTGCATCGGGAGCGTAGATGGATACGTTTGCTGCACTTGTCGGATATGCGTTTGCTGCTACGAGTGTAATGCCGTACTGATTGTAAAGCAACCAACCGTTTGCATCAAAACGAACACCGCCGTTTTCGAATGTGTAGTAGCCTTCAGCATCAATTGTGCCCCACAAGACTTCGTCTACTTTTGTTACTGTATGAGCAATAGTAGCATATTCTCTTGTGTAAACTGATGTACCAGCAACTCTTACGTCAACAACATACTCTGTTGATGCTACAGGATTATCAATAGAAATTGTCCATACATAATTTTCGCCATCAACTGTGTACTTGGATGTGTAAGCGATGTAAGATTTGGGATCAGAAGCGAAAGCAACCTTTACTCTGTTGATATCACTTGTTGTAACGATTGTGAATACGAGTTTGCTTGTTGAGGAGGAAGTAAATACCTCTTTGCTGACTGACTTGATGTAAGTTGTGAGGTAAGAACTTGCCTTCATAAGATCTTCATCTGTAACTTCGTGCTTGTAAGCAAGTTTGAGATACTTGTTTGTGCTTGCAGAACGGAGATCAAATACATAAGTTGTTGCGCTCTCAGGAGCATCAATGATCAACTTCCATACATAGTTACCGTTTGCATCAACTGTGTAGTTGTTTGTGTAATCCAAAAGGTTACCATCAAGATCAGAAACCTTGATTCTGTTGTAATCACCAGCAGCTGTTGTTACGTTGAACTCAACTTTACCGTTAACAACGATGTTTGTGATGTACTTGATTTCAGAGTCAGCATCCGGAATAGTGGAGGACTGGGAAGGATCAACTGTGTATTCGAAGTAATCCTTATAGTACTTGGATGTGCTCGGATTTCTTGAATCGAAAGAGTAACTTGTTACTGTTTTCGGTGCAGCAACTGTAAGTGTCCATACATAGTTGCCGTTAACGTCAACAGTGTAATCATTTGTGTACTTGAGATATGTGCCGAGGTCAGAAGTAAGGCTAACCTTTACTCTGTTTGCAACAGGCTTTGTAACAACTTCAAATACGAGACTTGAACCGGAAATCTTATGAGCAACAGAAATCACAGATTCGTTTTCGTTGCTGTATTCATATGTGCAATAAGCATACTTTCTTGTGTACTTATTGGTAGAGATATCACGTGCATCAAATGCATACTCTGTTGTTTCTGACGGCTCAGCGATGGAAATTGTCCATACATAGTTGCCATTTGCGTCAACTGTGTAGTTGTTTGTGTACTTGATGTAAGATGTAGCATCGCTTGCGAGAGCAACCTTAACTCTGTCAACACCTGTTTTTGTAACTACTGTAAATACAAGTTTACCGTCAACAACATCAGATGTAACGGATTCGATCTTATTACCATCATCAATGTTTGAAACATCAAGGTAGTAAGCGTAGCATTCACCAATGAACTTGTTGGTTGCAGCATCACGGAGATCGAAGTAGAGGAGTGTGCTCTTTGCGGGAACATCAATAGAAATTGTCCATACATAGTTGCCGTTTGCATCTACTGTGTATTTAGTAGAGTTAGCAAGGTTGCCAACTGTGGATGTGTTGGGACCAACACGGAGTCTGTTATAGTTACCTGCTGCTGTAACAACTGTAAATGTTACTTTACCGTTTTCTACAACAGAAGATACAGACTTGATTGTGGGTTCAAATACAGCAATTTCAACTGTGTACTTGAAGAATTCCTGAGCATAGAAACCGGTTGCAGCATTTCTTACGTCGAATGCATACTCTGTTGTTTCTGTGGGAGCGTCAGTCTTTATTGTCCATACGTAATCGCCATTTTCGTCAACAACGTAACTGGATACATAAGAGAGGTAAGATGAAGTGTCACTTGCAAGAGCAACCTTGACTCTGTTAAGATCTGCTGCCTTTGTAACGACTGTAAAGATAATATCCTTGCCATCAATTACGTGAGAAACAGACTTGATGAAATCTTTTTCCTCAACAACAGGAGGCTCAACGTATATAGGCTCAACGATACAAGTATAATACTGTTCAAGATATTCACCGTTTTTACCACAGTCAATGTAGTACATTGTGAGTTCTGTGGGAGCATCAATTGTCATTTTGAACTCATTGAAACCGTTTTCGTTAACTGTGTAATTGTTAGATGTAACAACTGCAACAGAAGTATCAGCAGAATTTACAACTTTAACTTCTGTGTAAGGCTTATCTGTAACAACTGTGAAATTGAGTTTATTTGTTTCTTCATCAATTTCATATTCAACAGACTGAATCGGGTCAACGGGTTCTACGTAAGTATCAACGTAGTTAATTGTAATCGTGGGGATGGAAGAAGTCATTGTCATGTAGTTGGGGAACATTACCCAAACACCGAACTCATAGCT
>JAZQTF010000134.1:0-2817 GCA_045630445.1 Acutalibacteraceae bacterium | reverse complement strand
CCCCTTTCTTTTCGCCCACACAAGAAAGGGGGTGCCCGTCGCGGCATGAGCGACAATTGCTTTCAGATAAATATAGTTTGAATCGTATGGATTATTGTGTTGCTAAAAGAAAAAGGGACTGTACAATTACAGTCCCTTAATTTTTTATTTATTATTCTTCGTCAAATGCGAAAGAGCCTGAAAGGAGTGTGACGGAATCCGAGCCAACTGTCAGCAGTCCACCGTCAGCGGTTGCGGTTTTCTCCGTACCGTCCTCAAGTTGGATTTTGCAGGGGCATTTTACGATTGACGTCACAAACGGTGTGTGTCCCGCCATAATCGCAAGGTCACCCTCAACGCCTCTTACGTCAAGTTTTACCGCCTGACCGCAAAAAACGTTGCCATCGGGGGATGAAACTGTCAAATTAAACGTTTTCATTCTTACGCCTTCCTTGCTTTTTCTACTGCTTCATCGATTGTGCCGACAAAGAGGAATGCGGACTCGGGCAAATCGTCATGTTTACCCTCAATGATTTCCTTGAATCCGCGGATTGTTTCGCTGATGGGCACGTATTTTCCGGGGAATCCCGTAAACTTCTCAGACACGTCAAACGGCTGGGAAAGGAAACGCTGGATTTTTCTTGCACGCTGTACAAGCATCTTGTCCTCATCGGAAAGTTCGTCCATACCCATGATTGCGATAATATCCATAAGTTCATTATAACGCTGAATAATTCTCTGAACTTCTTTTGCAACCTTGTAATGCTCCTCGCCAACAATTTCGGGGGCAAGGATACGGCTTGTTGATTCAAGCGGGTCAACCGCGGGGTAAATACCCTGGGAAGCAATGCTTCTTGAAAGTACGGTTGTTGCGTCAAGGTGCGCAAAAGTTGTTGCGGGAGCAGGGTCGGTCAGGTCATCCGCAGGCACGTAAACCGCCTGAATGGAGGTGATTGAGCCTTTCTTTGTGGATGTGATTCTTTCCTGCAAAGCACCCATTTCAGTTGCAAGTGTGGGCTGATAACCAACGGCTGACGGCATACGGCCGAGGAGCGCGGAAACCTCACTGCCTGCCTGAGTGAAACGGAAGATGTTGTCAATGAAGAGGAGAACGTCCTGACCTTCCTGATCGCGGAAGTATTCAGCCATAGTAAGTCCGGAAAGACCAACTCTCATACGTGCTCCCGGCGGCTCATTCATCTGACCGTAAACAAGTGCGGTTTTGCTGAGAACGCCTGACTGCTTCATCTCGTTGTAAAGGTCATTTCCTTCTCTTGTACGCTCGCCAACGCCTGTGAATACGGAAATACCGCCGTGCTGTTTTGCGATGTTGTTGATAAGTTCCATAATAAGAACGGTCTTACCAACACCCGCACCGCCGAAAAGACCAATCTTACCACCCTTTGAATAGGGGCAGATAAGGTCAATAACTTTGATACCTGTTTCAAAAATTTCTGTGCTTGTTGCAAGTTCGTCATAACCGGGCGCACTGCGGTGAATGTCCCAACGCTCCGTTGTTTCGGGTGCGGGGCCGTTGTCAACCGCGTCACCAAGCACGTTAAAAATTCTGCCGAGAGTTTCTTTACCAACGGGCACGCTGATGGGCGCACCTGTGTCGGTAACGTCAGTGCCTCTGCAAAGACCGTCAGTTGAAGCCATCGCGATGCATCTTGCAACGTTGTCGCCAATGTGCTGCGCAACCTCAACTGTCAAAGTTTTCTCACCGATGGGAATTGTCAACGCGTTGAGAATCGGCGGAAGTTCGCCCTCCTTGAAACGTACGTCAACAACAGGTCCCATAACCTGAGTAACACTACCTATATGTGAATTTCCCAAAACATTCACTCCTAACTGCCGCTACCGGCAACGATTTCTGTGATTTCCTGCGTGATAGCGCCCTGTCTTGCGCGGTTGTACTTGAGTTGCAAATCGTCAATCATTTCTTTTGCGTTCTTTCCTGCTGAATCCATAGCCATACGCCTTGCGGAAACTTCGCTTGCAAAACTCTCCCTCACACAAGCGGTGAGAGTGCCTGCAACGCATTCCCTTGCGGCGTTGTTGAGTACGGTCAACTGGTCCGGCTCAAAGATAACTGATGATGCGCCTGCGCTTTCAGTCTTTTCAAACGGAAGCACCCATTTAATCTGCGCTTCCTGCGCCATAACGGAAATATATTTTGTGTAGATAATTCCAAGTCGGTCAAACTTCTGCTCCTCAAAATCCGCACACAGCATATCGGCAAGTTTTGCCGCATCACTGTAAGAAAATTTTTCGGAGGATATGACGTTGAATTCGCTCGCAAAACGGTCGCACGCGCGTTTACCGATTGAGATAAATTCTGCGTCGCCAACTGTCTGCGCAAGTCTGAAAACGTTTGCGTTGTAACCACCTGCAAGACCTCTGTCACCCGCGATTATGATGATGCGGGTTTTCTTCGGCTCTCTTTTCTGCATATAGGGACTCTTTGCACATTCTCTGTCTGCTGTGAGCAAACTGATTGTCTTGTCAAGTGCGGAAAGATATTCACGCCCTTTGAACATCGCCTCGTTTGCACGGCGGATTTTTGAAGAAGCAACAAGCCCCATCGCCTTTGTAAGTTGCAAGGTGGAGTTAACACTCTTTATACGCACACGCAGAGCTTTTGTGTTTTCTGACATATACGATTACACCTGCAATTCTTCAAGAGTTGCTTTAAGTTCATTCTCGTCGGAATCGTCGAAATAACCCGACTCGATTCTTTCAAGCCATTTGCCTTTTTCGTTTTCAAGTTTTCTGAAAAGTTTTTTCTCGTACTCATGGACTTCCTTAACTTCAACTTTGTCAAGGTAACCGTTGATT
>JAZQTF010000133.1:0-2528 GCA_045630445.1 Acutalibacteraceae bacterium | reverse complement strand
CCCTCATCGTTGTAAACTGCATCATTCTTGGCAGAGCGGAAGCATTCGCTTGTAAAAACCCCGTTCTTGCATCCGCTTGTGACGGTCTCGGAATGGGCATCGGTTTTACTGCGGCGCTCTTCCTTATGGGTTGTATCAGAGAATTTCTCGGTGCAGGTGCAATTTTCGGAATTGATATCTATTCAACAGTAGTTGACCCTATTCTTATATTCATTCTCCCGCCCGGTGGCTTCTTTGTTTTCGGTATTCTTATTGCGGTTGTCAATAAGATTTCTGCAAAGAAAGGTCTGCCCATCGCATCGGGAACAGGTTGTTCCGCATGTCCGTGCAGATCAACCTGCGCTCAGGCAAAGACGGAGGAGGACACAGCGGCAAATACTGCTGAATGTTGTGTAAACAAGGAGGTGGACGGACAATGACAGGCTATCTTGCAATCTTCCTGACGGCTATTCTTACTGAAAACTTTGTGCTTGCAAAGTTCCTTGGAATCTGTCCGTTCCTCGGCGTTTCCAAAAAGGTAAACACAGCGGTTGGTATGAGCGGCGCGGTTATTTTCGTAATGGCGCTTGCAACTGCGGTAACTTACCCGATTAACAAGTATCTCCTTGAAAGCAACGGTCTTGGCTATCTGCAGACAATTGTTTTCATCCTTGTAATTGCGGCACTTGTTCAGCTTGTTGAAATTGTGCTTAAAAAGTTTATGCGTCCGCTTTACAATTCTCTGGGTGTATATCTTCCCCTTATCACCACAAACTGTGCGGTGCTCGGTGTTGTTCTTCTCAACATTGAAAAGGGCTACACTTTTGGTGAGTCAATGGTTAACTCAATCGGTGCGGGCGTTGGTTTCCTTGTTGCAATGGTTATGTTTGCAGGTGTCCGTCAGCGTCTTGAAAACTGTGACATTCCCGAAATGTTCAAAGGTTTGCCGATAACTCTTGTTGCGGCTTGTCTTGTTTCGCTTTCGTTCCTTGGTTTCGGCGGTATGGTCGAAGCGATATTTGCGTAAGGGGGTAGCGGAATGAATCCTATTATTTTAGCAGTAATCATCGTTGCGGCAATCGGTCTTATCGCAGGCGTAGGTCTTGCAATTGCGGCAATGGTCCTTGCAGTGCCCGTTGATGAGCGTGTTTCAAAAATCCGTGAATGCTTGCCCGGTGCAAACTGTGGCGCGTGCGGATTCTCAGGTTGTGACGGCTATGCAACAGCAATCGTAGAGGATGGAGCGGCGCTCAACCTCTGCTCTCCCGGTGGCAGTGATGCCGTATCAGCAATCGCTGATATTATGGGCGGTGACGCAGGAGAAGTTGTAAAGAAAACCGCGGTTGTGCTCTGTAACGGTAATTCCGAAAACTGTGGCAAAAAGTATGAATATGACGGTGTTGCAACCTGTGCGGCAGTTTCCGCACTCAATGGTGGCGACAAAAACTGTCCGTATTCCTGTTTAGGATATGGCGATTGTGCAAAGGCGTGTCCGTTTGATGCAATCACAATCTGCAACGGCGTTGCGGTGATTGACAGTGAAAAATGTACAGCGTGCGGCTCTTGTGTCAGGACTTGTCCCAGAAGTGTAATCGGTATGATGCCCGTTGGCAAACGCAAGGCAGTGACTCTTTGCAGTAACAAGGACACAGGCGCGGTCAGCCGTAAACAGTGCGCAGTAAGTTGCATCGGCTGCAAACTCTGTGAAAAGGCTTGTAAATTTGACGCAATCCACGTTGTTGACAACCGCTCCGTTGTTGATATGGATAAATGTATCGGCTGCGGAATGTGCGTAAAGGCTTGCCCCACAAAGTGCTTGTTTTTAAGAAAATAATTTAAATGAATGCTCTCTGATTATCAGGGAGCATTTTTCTTTTGCGGATTAAAAGTTACAGTATTGTAACCTTTGTTGATTTTGAAATTCAGGATATTTATAATGAAAATGAATCGATGGAATATTGATTGAATGGCGACTCAAAAAACGAAACGGGGGGGGTAATATGAAGAAAAAAAGCAAACTGAAGAAATTTCTTATTGCGGTGCTCGTGTTGTTTCTTGCGTTTGTAGTTGGTGTGATATGCCTGAGCTTTATAGTGGTGAATAGTCTTCCGGCGTAGTCCGTTGTCTGGCGAGTGGGCGGTTCAAAAATTTTAAAATTTAATGAATGATTAAGGTTTTGTTAAGGTTTAATTAAGGAAAGACTTTTATTATTGTGACAAATGAGAAGGAAATAATATAGATTGCTAAGTCTTACTCCATTTAATGGCGACTTCGGGGGTTGACTACCCGAAGTTGCCCAACCAACATTTTTGACCAACCCCTCTTAAATAAAACCCAACCCCAAGAACAAAGAAACGCAGGACAAACTGTCCTGCGTTTCTTTGTTTTGGCGTCTTTAGACGTGGAAATACCCCCCCAGTTCTACTGGGGGAAGACAAAAAAGCTGAGCAAAATAACCGCCTACCCTTGTCAGGGGAGGTGGCTGCGGCAACAGAAAGGGCTCCCCAAAAGTAACACTTTTGGGGAAGAGGAGGAGCAACGGAGCGAGT
>JAZQTF010000132.1:0-9864 GCA_045630445.1 Acutalibacteraceae bacterium | reverse complement strand
TATCCCAATCCTGAAGTAAGACAGGCGTTTGAATGCGCTATTGATATGGCAAAGGATTACCCTGCGGATCTTCTCCTTGCAACTGACCCTGACTGTGACCGCGTTGGCGTTGCGGTTAAGGACGGCGATGATTACCGACTTATTTCAGGTAATGAGATGGGAGCAATTTTGCTCAGTTACATTCTTTCGCAGCGTAGCGCAAACGGCACTTTGCCGAAGAATCCCGTTGCAATCAAGACAATTGTTTCAACAATTCTTTGCAATTCAATCTGTGAAAAATATAATTGCGAGATGGTGGAGCTCCTCACAGGATTCAAGTATATTGGTGAGTATATCACTGCGCTTGAAGCAAAAGGTGAGGCAGACCGTTTTGTTATGGGCTATGAGGAAAGCTACGGTTACCTTGCGGGTATTCACGCAAGGGATAAGGATGCCGTTGTGGCTTCAATGCTCATCTGTGAAATGGCGGCTTATTACAAAAAGCAGGGCAAGAGTCTTGCTGACGTGCTTTCCGACCTTTATTCAGAGTTTGGCATTTTCCTCAACCACGTTGATAACTTCACTTTTGAGGGCTCACAGGGTATGGCAAAGATGGCTGAGCTTATGGACGGTATGAGAGCGGCTGCCCCCGATGAAATTGCGGGATTTGCGGTTACAAAACGTTTTGATTATAAGTTGAGCGAATGTACTGATTGCGTAACGGGTGAAAAGTCCGTTATCAACCTGCCCAAATCAAACGTGCTTCTTTACAAAATGGGCGACGCTGCTGAAATTATTTTCAGGCCGTCAGGCACAGAGCCGAAAATCAAGGCTTACATCACCGCCCGTGCAGAAACAATGGATGAAGCGGTAAGAATCAAGGAAGCGTTGAGAAACTATGCAAAAGAAAAAATGGCGTAATTTTTTATAAGCGAAAGGATAAATAATTATGAAAAAGAATTTTGTAAGAGTAGTTGCACTTGTGCTTGCAGGTCTTATTGCATTCGGTGCAGTTTCCGTAATCTTTACAGTTATTTTTTAATCAATTGAAAGGAAGACATTACATATCATGAAAAAGTTTATCTTCATCTGCGTTAGTGTGTTGCTTGCGCTTGTTACTGCAATCGGTTGCTCTGAAACAGACACAACAACCACTGCACCCACAACAACCGCACCGACTACAACTGTGCCGACCACAACAGTCACAACAACCACAGCCCCCACAACAACTACCACAACAACCGCACCCACAACAACCGCAGCGGGTGAAATTCCGTATCCGTACATTCCCGTAATCAACCCCGAAAATATTGAATGGTACCTGATACTTGCAAACGGAGAAAACAAACTCCCCGACGATTATGAGATTACAACCGTGCCGATTAAGTACGGATTGGGCACATATCCGTTCAGTCTTGATGAGCGAGTTGCAGGCATCTGGGAGCAGATGTGCGAAGATGCACACGCGGACGGTGTCACAAACTGGATGTGGGTTATTTCAGCATACAGATCCGTAGAATTGCAGGATGAAAGTTTTTCAAACTCTGTAAAGAATTTCTTGTATCAGGGTTATAGTATGGATGACGCAATGGCTCTGACCGCAAAGTCATATATGTACCCCGGTTGCAGTGACCATAACCTTGGTCTTGCAGTTGATATTGGTACAACCAACACTTCATTTGAAGATTCAGAGGCGTTTGCATGGCTTATGGAAAACGCTGAGGATTACGGCTTTGTCCTTCGTTATCCGAAAGATAAGGTTGAAATAACAAAGGTTAAGTATGAGCCGTGGCACTGGCGTTACGTTGGTGTTGAAGCGGCAAAAGAAATGAATGAACTTGGCATGTGCCTTGAGGAGTACCACGTTTACAAGGGATATGCACAGTATTAAATTCTGAAAGAGGTGAGCGGAATGGAGAAAATCCGATGCGATTTGCAAATTGCTGATATTAAAATACGGATTTTTTCTGACCGCAGATTACCGGTTCAGGATAACCTGAAAATCTTTTGTGCTGATTTTGATGAAGCAGACGTTGTTTATAACGCTGTCGCAGTTGACAATCCCGATGATTATATTCCTGCTGATGCAAAGCGGATTTATGACGGCTCGGGAATGAGAGTTTATGAATCAGACGGACGCACTTATCACCGTTATTTTTACGGCGGTGAGTTGAGTGTGCTTCATCCTGAAAACAGGACAATTTATCTTGGCGCGGATGAGTCAAGGCCTCTGAATATTCAGAAAAGTCTTGCACTTGAAACTGAGATACTTGACTTTGGCGGAATTTTCATTCACGCGTCACTGATAAATGTTGGTGGCAAAGGCGTGATTTTCAGTGCTTCGTCAGGGACGGGCAAGTCAACTCAGGCATCGCTCTGGGAAAAGCACCGCGGTGCGCGTGTGCTTAATGGTGACCGAGCGGCTGTGCGTTTTGTTGACGGCAGATGGATTGCTTATGGCTCGCCGTGGGCAGGCTCGTCAGGAATTTACATCAATGACAGCGTTGAGTTGTCAACAATTGTTTTTCTCGGTCAGTCGGAAGAAAATGAAATTAAGAAACTTAATGGAGTGGCTGCATTCAGTGCGTTGATGAAGGGCGGAATTTTCCCTTACTGGAGCAAGACAAAGATGGACAAAGTCTGCACAGTTGCTGAAAGGCTGCTTTCAAAGATACCGGTTTATGAATTAAAATGCCGACCTGATGAGTCGGCGGTGGAAACACTGGAAAAATTTATTTAAGGGGGTGCAAAAATGGAAAAGTTGGGTAGGAAAACAGGCATTTCAAAATCGCTTATCAATATGGCGGCCGCTACCCGTACTCCCATTTCGGCGGGTTTTGAATTGACCGCCCGATGCACCTTGCGTTGTAAGATGTGTTACATCGTTTCGGACAACTTCAAGCCTTGCAAGGAGCAGGAGTTGACCGCTCAACAGTGGATTGACCTTGCGCGTCAGGGCGTTGAGCAAGGCTTGCTCTATCTGCAACTGACCGGTGGTGAAGCGATGATACGCTCCGATTTCAAGGAGATTTATCAGGCACTTCACAAAATGGGGCTGAAAATTTCCATCAACACCAACGCAACCCTTTTTACTGATGAAATGATTGAGTTTTTCAAAACGTATCCGCCCGTAAAATTCAGCGTGAGTCTTTACGGTGCAAACAATGAAACGTATGAAAATCTCTGCGGATTAAAGAATGGTTATGATTTTGTAACCGCACAGATTGACAAACTCCTCGCCGCAGGGCTTAACGTCAAAATCAATCTGACACTGACAAAATACAATGCTGACGACGCGCAGGGAATCTGTGAGTTTGCAAAGTCAAGGAATATTCCGCTGAATCCTATGACTTACACATTCCCGCCCGAGCCAACGTCGGATTACAGTGCTGATGACACCCGACTTGATGCGCAGGATGCCGCAAGGATTTACCTTTTGTGTGAGTCCGTAATGTTTCCGAAAGACCGTTTTGACGCAAAAATCTCCGCACTTGCAACTCGTCCGTTGGCGGATGAAAACGCTGACGGAATTGAATTCAGGCGTAACGGCCACAAACTCAGGTGTCAGGCGGCGCGCAGCAGTTACTGGGTGACCTGGCGCGGAGAGATGCTCCCGTGCGTTGAACTTCCGTTTATCAAGGCGTATCCGCTTGAAACGGGACTTAAAAACGCGTGGGATGAAATTGTAAAGGAAACGGATGAAACTGTCCGTTATCCCGATGAATGTGTAACGTGCAATATGCGTGATGTGTGTTTTGCATGCCCCGCGTATTTCTATGCGGAAACAGGTGATTCAGGACGCCTTGCACCAAACATCTGTAAATACATTGAGAATTATATAAAGTATGCAAGAGAATTAAAGAAAGGTAAGAGTATCTATGAAATTTAAAGGTGTGATATGTGCGGTTTTAGCCGTTTGTGTGTTGACAGTTGCGGGCTGCAACAGTGGCAGTAATGACCGGACAACAACCACTCAGAATGGCACAACCGCTCCGAATATTCAAAGCACAACAACCTCTGTTGGCACAACTCTCAGCACAACAGAAAATATTACAGGCGGCACAACCGTTGACACACAGAATCCTGACACGCAGACAACAACTCAGCCGTCAGAAAATTCAACCACAACAACTGATGACGTGCTTCTTCCCACAATCGGCAATCAGCAACCGATAACGATGAAAGAAATCACCGTGAACGGTCTGCCCGTAATTGTTGGTGACAGGACAAACAGACTCAGGGTTGATGCGGCGGCTTTGCTTGATGGAAACAACAAAAACCCGATGTTTATTCTTGTCACAAATGTTGGCGATGATGACATTTATTCCGCAAAGATAAACGCAACTGCGGGCGGTAAAGAGGTAAGTTTCAATGTTTCTTATCTCCCGATGGGCGCAAGTGTCTGGGCGGAGAGTGTTGACAATTATGTTTACAGTGCGGCAGACAATTTCATCGTCCGTAACGATGCTGTAATTGTAAGTTCAACCTTGTCAGGTGTCCCCGTTGATACTGATTACGCAGGAATCTTAAAAATCTATGCAGGCACAAAGAGCGGCAGCAGGGGACTGTATATTGAAAATGTTTCAGGCAAGAAAATCACCAAGGTTGTAATCAAGTACCGTCCGCTTGTCAGTGACGCGGGATTGTTTGCAACGCCCTATGTGCTTGAACTTTCAGGTGTTGAGGCAGGCTCAAAGTATTTCAAACCGAATTCATATTTATATGATGCAGTTGTTGCAGATGTTCAGATAACCTATTGATAAATCAGAGTATTTTTGGGGGGCAGTTTTATGAAAAAGATTTCGCTGATACTTGTTCTTATTCTCTGTCTTGGTATTTTTACCGCTTGCTCCGGTGCTGATGAGTATAATTACAAGGACATCACAGCCGCCGAAGCAAAAGAATTGATTGACACGGGGGATTATATTATCCTTGATGTCAGGACTCAGGAGGAGTATGACGAAAAGCATATTCCGGGCAGTGTCCATATCCCGATTGACAAAAATGATGTTGAGCCCTTCAAGGCCGAAGTTGTCAGGCAACTGACCAACAAAAGAGCAAAAATCATCGTTTATTGTATGGCAGGATTCAGAAGTGAAATTGCCGTAAAAGCAATGTCAAACCTCGGTTACAAGAAACTTTTCAATATGACCGACGGAATCGATGGCTGGACTTACGACATAGAGGTGGGTTAAATGATTAAATGCCCTCTTTGCCAATGGAATAACGCAGAGGGTACGCAACATTGTCAGTCTTGCGGGTGTGACCTTGAAAGTGCAAGGAAACTGGAGCACGATAAAAACAATCCGGATTGTTACAGTTACACCCCGCCAAGAAGAATTCTTGAAAAAGGCGTTGGCACACTGGGCAGTGGTGTTGACGTTGTTTTCAGATTCGGTATGTCAAAGTTTTCATTACCGATGATTATCTGCAAAGTGTTTCTTCTTGCACTTTTGCAATATGTGACAATGATGTTGTATCTTGAAAACAACAGTTTGTTTTATGTCCTCATTCCCGTATCGCTCGCGTTGATGATTGAGATTATGGGATGGATGATTTTTTCACGCGGATGCAGAAAAAAGAAGCGTAAACTGATAAGTCTTGGCTTGCGTGCCTTGTATGCGTTTCATTCAATTGCCACCGCGTACTGTGTGCTTGTGCTTTTGCTGACAGTTTATCTTTCAATGTCAGCTGCGCTTTCACTCGGTCAGAGCGATTCACTCGTAAGTTTTATGGATGGTATTCCGTCAGTCATCGCGGTTTCAATTCTGTCAGGCATAAATGCGGTCATAGTTGCGGTTATTATGTTTCTTGTCATCTGCACAAAATTCTTTAATATTATGCTTGAGGTATTCAACCGCAACGTCCTTACTTATTACCGTTGCACGGGTGTGTTACCGCTTGTGTTTATCGTCACGGGAATTTTCTGCTCAGGTTGCACAGTAATGCTTATGAAATATAAGGAATATACGCTGGAGATAATTTCGCGTTACGATATTCTGTACAAGTATTTTTATACATTTATATCCGACCATTATCTGCTCCTGAGTGTTGTTTCTGTGACGTTTGCACTGGTTACTTTGCTGAGTGGATTTATGGTGCTTGGTTACATAAGAAGTTACAGAAAGATGTTTGTTTCTAAATAAAAATTAAAAAAATGTAAAAAAAGGGCTAAGTCAGTAATAATTCTTGACTTTAGCCCTTTTTTGTGTTAAAGTGTGCTTGTTGTGTATTTTTATACAAATTTATGCATCTATGCAGAAAGAAGATGAAGTATGGTAGAAATGATTGAAAAAGTTAACGGTGCCGTTAACGGATTTGTGTGGGGTTGGCCTGCACTTATTTTGCTCGGTTTTGTAGGCGTTCTTATGACTGTGCTTACAAAATTCTTCCAGGTTGGTCACATCGGCCACTGGTTCAAAAACACAATCGGTGCTATCTTTGGTGACAGAAAAGTTACCAAGCACACAAAGGACAAGACAATTTCCCAGTTCCAGTCCCTCTGTACTGCTCTTGCGGCAACAGTTGGTACAGGTAACATCGTTGGTGTTGCAAGTGCTATCGCTGTTGGTGGCCCCGGTGCAGTTTTCTGGATGTGGGTTATCGCGTTCTTCGGAATGATGACAAACTATTCTGAAAACGTTCTCGGTATCCTTTTCCGTCGCAAGAACGAAAAAGGCGAATGGAGCGGCGGCGCAATGTATTATTTGCGTGACGGTCTTGGCGGTAAGAAGGGTTGCAAATGGATTGGTACAGTTCTTGCAGTTCTTTTCTCAATTTTCTGCTTGCTCGCATCATTCGGTATCGGTAACATGAGCCAGGTAAACAGTATGGTTGGCAACATCACAAACGCTTTCACAATTCCTGAATTTGTAACTCCTGACGGAAGCGTTATCACACCCCAGCTTATCGTTGGTATCATCCTCCTCATCGCAGTAGGTCTTGTTGTAGTTGGTGGTCTTAAGAGAGTTGCTTCCTTCACAGAGAAGATCGTTCCCGTTATGATCGTTATTTATATTGTTGGTGCTTTCGTTATCATCGGCAAGAACGTAGCTCAGGTTCCCGCAGTATTCGGTGCAATCTTCAAATACGCTTTCACTTCTCAGTCGCTCGCAGGTGGTGCTGTTGGTTTCACGGTAATGACCGCAATGAAGATGGGCTTCAAGAGAGGCGTATTCTCCAACGAGGCAGGTCTTGGTTCTTCTGTAATGGTTCACTCCAGTTCCAACGTTAAGGAGCCTGTTCGTCAGGGTATGTGGGGTATCTTTGAGGTATTCGCTGACACAATCATCGTTTGTACTCTCACCGCTCTCACAATTCTCTCTTCCGGTCTCTTTGACCTTGAAACAGGTATGAAGGCTGAGGCTTACGCTAACGTTGCTGACAGCGCTCTCATGGGTGAAGCGTTCCGTACAGTATTCGGTGATATCGGCCCGATGTTTGTTGCAATCGCAATCTTCTTCTTTGCTTACTCAACCGTACTCGGCTGGAGCCACTATGGTACAAAGGCTTGGGAGTATCTCTTCGGTGTAAAATCCGTTCCGATTTATCGTTTCATCTTCGTTGTAATGGTTCTCGCAGGTGCAATCCTCAACGCTCAGCTCGCGTGGGATCTCTCCGACACATTCAACGGTCTTATGATGATTCCCAACCTTATCGGTGTTCTTGTACTTTCTCCGATTGTTATGAAGTGTACAAAGAACTATGTTGACCGTAAGTTCAGAAAGAAGGACGTTGAACCGATGCTTTCCGTAATTCCGGAAATTCAGGCTGTTCAGTTGGCAGACCTCAAAGCTGAGGAAAGCGAAGACGTTGTTTCTGAATAACGTATAATAGGCAAGTAAAAACCCCGTAGCAATTCGCTACGGGGTTAATTTTTTAGAACATAAGTGAAGTTCGTCTTTGTTTTGCGTATCTGTATGCGCTCATTACAATTCCGATTCCAAGGTAGAGGCAGAGCGTTGATGAACCGCCCGCACTGAAAAACGGAAGCGTGACGCCGATAACGGGGAGCAGTCGCAGACACATACCAATGTTAATCATTGACTGACCGGCAATCATTGCTGCAACACCGCAACACATATAGTATCCAACGTTTTTCTGTGACTTGTTTGCAACGGAAAGAATTTTCATACAAACCGCAACAATCAGGATAACAACAGCAATCGTGCCAAAGAGTCCGAGTTCTTCACCCGCAACACTCAGAATCATATCGTTGTGAGCAACGGGGACGTAACCCGATTGAGTGTAGTCACCTTTGAAAAGACCCTTGCCGAGCAGTTTGCCCGAGCCCATTGCCTGAATTGCCCTTGTCTGCTGATACGCTTCGGTCATTGCGTATTCTTCAGGGTTGAAGATTGCAAGGATTCTGCGTCGCTGATAGCCTGAAATGATGTTTGTAAACCATGCAACGGAGAAACCGCACACGGCTGCCGCAGCACCAAGTGCATAATAGTACCATTTGAGTCCTGCGAAGAATGTCATTGAGATAAAAATAAGTATAAACACGAGGGCGGAGCCATCGTCACCGCACCATGAAACAAGGAAGAATGCAACTAATGCGTGCGCACCAAGCCCGATAAGATGGGGGATGCGGTTGATTTGAGCCCTGACCTTGTTGATGTGTACGGAGAAAGTTACAATAAAGCCGATTTTCAGAAGTTCCGAAGGCTGAAAAACTGTCGAGCCAATCATAATCCACGACACTGCGTCCTCTCGTCCTTCAGGGGCAACGCCGAAAAACCTTGTATATACCATCAATCCTATTCCAACAACTGCAATCAGTGGCCACAGTTTTGCAATCGTTTCAGGGTTGAACATTGAAACAAAGAATGCAAGCACAATGCCGATAATGGTTGAAACAATCATCGTTTTTGCCGCTGACGAAAGAAAGACTCCGTCAGGGTTTGTGTGCAGGGTTGCGCTTGTTACAAGCAATATGCCGTAAACGGATGCGATAAGGCAGATTATAAGCAGACCGAAGTCTGTGCCTCGGAGAAATTTTCTGAAAGAGGCTTTCAACTGCTTCAAAAAATCATCTCCTTTATTCAGATGTACCCTTTATTATATTGCTTGTTGGCCAAAAATTCAATACAATTATGCTTAAATGTCCAAAAAAGTTATATAATAAACTCAGGAAAAATTTTCAAAAAATATTGACAACAGTGAAATTGTATGTTATTATATCAATAACGATAATCATTATTATTTACGAAAAGGAGAGTCAGTTATGGATAACAGAGCAATGTTCAAATTAAGTTATGGTCTTTTCGTACTTACTGCAAGAGATGGAAAGAAGGACAACGGTTGCATCATCAACACCGCTGCCCAGGTCACAACAACTCCCAACCGTATCACAATTGCGGTCAATAAGCAGAATTACACTCACGATATGATTGTGAAAACAGGCGTGTTCAATGTTTCAATCATTGATGAATCAGCACCGTTCAGTCTGTTCACTGACTTTGGTTTCAGAAGTGGCAAGGACTGTAACAAGTTTGAAAACGTCCAGCCGCAAAGAGCGGAAAACGGCGTTGCTTATATTTCTGAATTTACTTGTGCTTACATTTCGGGCAAGGTTGTTTCAAGCGTTGACCTCGGCACTCATACTCTTTTTGTCGCTGACGTTACGGATGCGCAGGTGCTCAGTGATAATGAACCCGTAACTTACGCTTACTATCATAAGAATATCAAACCCGCTCCCGCAGCAGAAAAGAAGGAAGAAAAGGTTGCTTACCGTTGCCGTATCTGTGGCTATGTCCATGAGGGAGAATTGCCCGAAGATTTCGTCTGCCCGATATGCAAACACGGTGCATCCGATTTTGAACGCATCTGATTTTGCTGTTCCGTTTTTGGTACTCCCAATAAAAATATAGTTGTTTTTTC
>JAZQTF010000131.1:0-1446 GCA_045630445.1 Acutalibacteraceae bacterium | reverse complement strand
TATTTGCAGTCGTAACAAAAGAGATAAACCATGAAGATTAACGGCAAATATTACTATTCGGTAAACGTACCTGGCAAACACGGCTATTCATTCGCTGTGTGTAGTGAAACCGAACTGAATGAAGATGCAGTACTTGAGGCTGCGCTTAATGCAGGGGCGTTTGAGGGACAGGAGGACGATGCAACCTACGCCGTGGTTGATGACCTTTTCACCCAGAACGATGTGAAACAATTTGAAAGTTGCACCTATAACGTATGAAAATACATATAACATACGATATTGCAGATGTCTATAACGATAGGACAATTGAAGTCAAAGAATTAGTCAATGATTACATTGATATCCTTAACGAAGTAGAAGATGCAGAAATAATAAATTTCCTACGTACTGTTGATGAAGATACTGCGTTGTCTTTTATTCAAACCATGTGGGGAATACAATACCAAAAAGTGAATTGCTGAAAGCGTCCATATCTTTTCTTTCCAACCGTAAGTGGTACGTCCGCTTTCGGTTTTTTTATCTCCCTTAACAGGTGTAAATATAACACTTTTTTCTGGTCTGTGCAAATTTTTAACATTTAAAAATAAAACAAAACAAAATGTTAAAAATTTTGTCAGTTCAAAAAATTATCTTATATTTGCGGATGTAACAAAAGAAAAGAAGTCTAACAACAAAAACAACAACAAAATGGAACAGAAATATAAAGGATTCACTATCAGTATTGAGTTTGACAATTACCCCGAAAATCCGCGTGAATGGGCTGACCAGACAATTATCTACTCCAACCACCGCGACCATAACCCCGACAATCATAAGTTGTCCGAACTTATGGAGAAATACGAGGTGAACGATGTTCAGAGTCTGACCGAAAAACTGACCACCGAAAACGTGAAGTTTGTAAAGGTGTACGCCTACATTCATAGCGGTATTTCGTTGAGCATTGGCGCACCTTCAGTAAATGATAAATTCGACACGGGTCTGTTTGGCATTATGACCCTTGACGAACTTAACGTGGATGAGAGTGTTATTAACAACCCTGCTATTGTTCAGTCAATCTTTGAGGATGACATTGAACAACTTAATCACTACTATAATGGTGAGGTGTATTCAATGGAGATAACCGATGATGAGGGTGATGATGTTTCATCTTGTGGTGGCTTTTTGAGCGAGGAGGATGCGCTTCAAAGTGCAAAAGATGAGATTGATGGAATTATCAAACAGAATAAAAACCTGCTAAATAGTGCCGAAATCCCCACGTCACACCTTAAAAATGTATTCTACAAATATGCAACCCAGGCTCCTTGTTGGGCTGATGATGTTATGGATTTGGTTGCAGAAACTAAAATTCGCAAATGGCTCCGCAAACAAATTAAGGAAATGTTGAGCGAGGCTGAAATCCGAAGTGAGTTCTCACAATTCGCATAAAAGACACGATTGTGTCTTAAA
>JAZQTF010000130.1:0-2767 GCA_045630445.1 Acutalibacteraceae bacterium | reverse complement strand
GCCAAGCGGTCTTAGGAAGACAAGTTGCCCCCCCAACTCCTTGGCTCACAGAACGACATGGCTACGATCCGACTTGATTCTGTTGAAGTTGCCCGATGTTGATATGATTGTAAAGATAACTTTTCCGTCAGAGAAGGAATGAGAAATCGATTTGATCGGGTTAACATTTACGGGGATTGTTACGTCATATGTGCAATACTCTTTGAAGTATTTACCCGTAATGGAAGAACGAAGGTCAAATGCGTATGATGTGTCAGCGGTGGGAGCGATTGTTTTGATTGTCCATACATAGTCGCCGTTTGCTGCCACTGTATAAGCACCTACTGCAAGGCTGCCGCTGAGATTGTCTGCGGTTGTAACCTTGATTCTGTTGTAATTACCTGCTGAAGTTGTGACTGTGAATATGAGTTTGTCATCAACAAATTCGTGGGAGATTGATTTAATAACGTTTTCGGGTTCGCTCTGGATTGCAACGTCATAGTAGAAGTAATCCTTGATGTATTTGCCTGTTGATGCGGAACGGAGATCAAATGCGTAACTTGTATCCTCAGCGGGTGCAGTTATCTTGATGATCCATACATAGTTTCCGTCTGCATTAACAGTTGATGTTGCGCCAACGCCAAGGCTTCCGCTTACATCGTCAGCAGTTGCAACTTTAACTCTTGTGAAATCGTTTGTTGAAGTTATAACTGTGAAGATAAGTCTGTTGTCAGAGAATTCATGAGAAACAGAAACGATGTTGTTTTCAGCCGGTTCAGGTTGTTCAACTGTAACGGTTTTATAGAAGTAATCCTTGAGATATTTGCCTGTTTCAGCGTCTCTGCCATCAAATGCATATTTTGTTGTGCCATTTGTTGCAGGGATTGAAAGATTGAATACATAATCACCATCAGTGTTTACAATGTATTTGCTTTCGTATGCAATGTAAGATGAGAGTGCATCTTCAGTTGTAACCTTGACTCTGTTGAGAGTGGGAGTAGTTGTAACGGTAAATACAACTTTGTCACCTGAAACAACATAGTCAACCGATTTGATTGAACTTTCTGTTTCAACGTCATCACCAATTCTGACTTCAACTGCGTAATTCTCACCCGCAAACGCACCGTTTACATAAGCGTCAATTGTGTAGGTGATTGTGTGAGAAGGAGCAAACAATGTTACTTTCCATTCTTTTGTTTCACCAGTGGATGACGGATGAGTTGAAACGATGGTAGAGCCGTTACCTGTGATTGAGATTTTAGAAACGCCGGAAAGGGTTGTAACAGTAAATATTACGTTGTATCCGCTCTTTGTTGCAGTAGCAGAGATGATGTTGTTCTGCGGCTGTGGCTGATGCTGAGCGTCAAAATTCATTTCGAGTATATAACGGAGAGAGTTTACTGCATCAGTTGAAGTGATTTTGTTGCTTGAGAAATAAAGGTGATTTACATAAGTGAGAGTTGAAAGTACTGATACGTTTTCAATTTCACAACTTGTAAAGTCAAGCGTTCTCAATGATGTCATACCGTTAAGCGCAGAAATATCAGCAATTTTATTTTCTGCAAAATCAACAGTGTCAATGTATTCAAGACCACTGAGAACAGAGATGTCGGTAATATTGTTGTTTGAAGCAATAATCATATAAAGATTTTCAGCATTGAGAGTACTGATATCATTGATAAGATTGTTGCTTACATTAAGGTATCTCAGCTCAGTGCATCCAACGAGTGCGGAAACGTCAGTGATTGCGTTTGAACTGATGTCAAGATATCTGAGATTTACAGCGTATTCAAGACCACTGATATTTGTTATGCCAAGGTTTGAAGCGTCAAGACCATAAAGATTTGTAATTTCGCTTGTGCTTACTTTTCCGTCATTGTTTGTGTCAATACCGGTGTTTATGATAGCGTTTTTAAGTTTTGCGTCAGCAAAAACAATTTCATCATCTGCGTAAGAAACTGCTCTTGAAAGAGCGAATGTTGATGCTGTATTTGCTGATTTTGTTGCATCGTATGTGATGATGAGTTTTGCGTTGCTGAATGTCATAACCGCTTCATTCAATCCGTTTGTTACTGTTGTGCAAACTCTGAATTCAACGTGACCATTCAGATACTGATAAGCACTTGACGGGATTTCAAAGTCAATATTGCCTGATGATTTTGGAGTAGCAGAAGCAATTGCTGTTGCGTCTGCTGCTTTGTTGAAGTCTGTTTGCTTAACACCGGCAGCATCACCGAAGTTTCCGTTTTTAACGTCAAGGCTGAGTCCTGTAACCGCTTCGTTATATGTACCAACTGTAAGACGGAGTGTAACTGATTGAATAGCACTTACGGGAATGTTGTTATCAAACGCAATAAATGCTCTTACAGAGTCGCCGAGCATATATCCGCCAAGACCTGCTTTGAGCTCACTGCCTGCGCCAAAATTATAAATGTAACCTGCGTAACCACTGTTGCTTGCATCGTATGAAAGTTCAACTGTTGCAACAGAACTTGAAACAATTTCATAGGTGTATGTTTTTACACTTTCCTTATTGCCCGCATTGTCAACGCTGAAGAATTTAAGCGTTGTTGTGGATGTGAAGGTGAGGGGAGCGGTGTAAACTGCGGATGAAGTTGTGGGAGTTGCACCGTTTGTTGTGTAATAAGTTGTTGCTTGTTCGTCAACGATGAGAGAAACAGTAACGCTGTCTGCGTATGTTCCTGAATTCTGTGACGGAGTTGTTACGGGTGCAGTTGTGTCCTTGATTTCAGGGACAGTAATGTCAATGTATTCTGAATTTTTGAAG
>JAZQTF010000129.1:0-3099 GCA_045630445.1 Acutalibacteraceae bacterium | reverse complement strand
AAAAGCACCTGCCGAAGCAGGTGCTTTTTTGCCAGGAGTTTTTGTTATATTGGAGATGGTTGGGAATTTGTGATGTTATAATTGTGCGTTTCGGTTGTCTGCAAGTTTCTTATGATGCGAATGAATCATCTTTGCTTTCTGACTTCAGTATAAAAGCAGGGGAGTGCACAGTCAACAAAGGTAACAGAGTTGTAACTATTTGTAACCTTTTGTAACCTTTTATGCCGTAATGGAATATATGGCAAAATAAAAACGCCCACAGTCCGTGAGCGTTTTTTATCTGAAAGAATTAACTATGATTTTGAAAAGTAAGTGAAACCACAAGGGATCTGTTGTGTTACGATTTTGGGGGAAGGTCAAAGGTTGTTTTTTTCCACAATGACTGATCGTTGATTTTGCGGCTGGAATCGCACCATTCAATTGTGAATTGGTCGTCTTTAACCTCGGTAGAATACAGTCCGCTTTCAAGGCCGGAAAAGCCGTTTTCGCCTGACAAAATTTGCCCTAATAAAACATAATCGTTACCATCGATGTAGTAGATTTTGGCGATACTTCCCATCAGATGATCCTGCTCTTTTATCAGAATCTCTGCCTGACGCTCAACTAATTTGATGCGGATGCCGCTGTTGTAGATAGGATTAAGCCCGTTACAGCCGCTGAAAATGAGCATTATCAGCAAGCAACATATAATTGCTGCTACACTTTTTCTTTTAGTGGCTTTGCTCATTTTTAATCGCCTCCCGAATATAATCCGTAACGCCGATGCAATATAATTAAATTTGAATACATATTTATTATATCACTAATTAAATTCATTTGCAACACGTGATAGGTGATGCCGCTTCGCTGTGATAGGTGATGCGACGCGTTCCGCTCACGCACCGAAGGTGTGCATCACGGACGGAGTCAGCATCACGCACGTAGTGCGCATCGTGTTCCGTAAGGAACGCATCACTCAAAAAAGCCGCCCTTGTCTGATGACAAAAGCGGCTTTTTTGTTGGAGCTGCTAACCGGATTTGAACCGGTGACCTCATCCTTACCAAGGATGCACTCTACCTACTGAGCTATAGCAGCACACCGAGAAATATTGTATTGAAAAAATCGTGTTTTGTCAAGTGTTTTTTCAAAATATTCTACGGCTCATAGGTTTTCAGAATGTTACGCGCAATCTCTTTTTTCGTCACTCTCATATCCATCGCACGCTTTTCAATATAGCGGTGCGCCATCGGCTCAGACATATTGAGATAAAGCATCAGCATCCGCTTTGCTCTCATAATCAGCCGTTGTTCATCGGTTAATTCCTGATTCTGCTCTTTTGAACAATTATTATACATAAATAACACTCTCCGTAAATATCCATTGAAACCAGTTTTAAGGTCTTGACTTGAATGAGATGTATGATGTAAAATATACTCACCGATATTTATACTATTCGGATTTCAAAAAAATTGTGAATGGAGGATTTTCACTATGGATACAAAAGCACTTAAAGAAAAACTTTTCCTTTCAAGAAAAAATCTTGGCAAGAGACTTTCCACAGATGAGATTGCAACCGCATTTGATTTCTGTGAGGGCTACAAGACCTTTCTTGACAATGCAAAAACCGAGCGTGAGGCTTGCTCTTACGTAGAGGCTCTTGCTATCGCGCAGGGCTACGTGCCGTTTGACAGCAAGGCAAAGTACAACGCCGGCGATAAGGTTTATTACATGAACAGAGGCAAGTCAATCATTCTTGCGCGTTTTGGTAAGAAATGCGTTTGTGAGGGCGTGCGTATTGTTGCCGCTCACGTTGACGCGCCCCGCCTTGACTTAAAGCCCAATCCGCTTTTTGAGGACAGTGAGATTGCACTTTTCAAAACTCATTACTACGGCGGTATCAAGAAGTATCAGTGGACTGCAATTCCGCTTGCATTGCACGGCAGAATTTTCAGACAGGACGGCACTTTTGTTGACGTCAACATCGGTGAGGATGAACACGACCCGATGTTTGTTGTAACTGACCTTCTCCCGCACCTTGCGGCTGAGCAGATGAAGCAGCCCCTTTCCGAAGGAATCAAGGGTGAGCAGCTCAACCTCCTTGTTGGCAGCCTTCCCTTCAAGGATTGCGACGAGTCAGAGAGTGTAAAACTCAACATTCTCAACATCCTTTACGAGAAGTACGGCATTGTTGAAGAAGATTTTGTAACTGCTGAGCTTGAAGTTGTACCCGCTTTCAATGCAAAGGACGTTGGCCTTGACCGCAGCCTTATCGGCTCTTATGGCCACGATGACAGAGTTTGCTCATATCCCGCAGTTAAGGCTATCTTTGATTGCGAGATTCCCGAATACACTGCTATCACAGTTCTTACAGACAAAGAAGAAATCGGTAGCCAGGGCAACACAGGCCTTAAGGGTGCATATCTTCAGTACTTCATTGAGGACCTCGCTGCTATGGTTGGCGTGCCTGCAAGAGACGTTATGAAGAAATCTCTCTGCTTGTCCGCTGACGTAAACGCGGCTCATGACCCGAATTTCCCCGATGTGCTTGAAAGAAGAAATGGTGCAGAAATCAACAAGGGCGTATGCATCACAAAGTACACAGGTGCAAGAGGTAAGTCTGACACCAACGACGCAAGTGCTGAATATATGAGCAAGATTATCTCCATGCTCCGTGAAAACGATGTTGCATGGCAGACAGGTGAACTTGGCAAGATTGACCTTGGCGGCGGCGGTACAGTTGCAAAATACGTTGCAAACCTTGACATTGACGTTGTTGACGTTGGTGTGCCGGTGCTTTCAATGCACGCTCCGTGGGAGGTTGTCTCCAAACTTGACGTTTACTCCACATACCGTGCGTTTAAGGTATTCTTTGAAAAATAATTGATTTTATTCCCGGGGCAGAAATGCCTCGGGAATTTTGTTTGGCGTCTTTAGACGTGGAAATAAACTCCCAGTTCTACTGGGGGAAGACAAAAAGCTGAGCAAAATAAATGCCTACCATTGTCAGGGGAGGTGGCTGCGGCAACGCCGCAGACGGAGGGGTAGTCAACGTTTTCTCTCCCTCAGTCTTTTTGCTACGCAAAAATCCAGCTCCCTCGTCAGAGGGAGCCGATAGAACC
>JAZQTF010000128.1:0-1831 GCA_045630445.1 Acutalibacteraceae bacterium | reverse complement strand
ATCAGTTTTTTAAAAAAATAAAGGGTTAGTCCGATGGACCAACCCTTTATTTGGTGCGAGTGACGGGACGCATATTTGCTTAGCAAATTTGCCCTGCTTGTCGACCCAACGCCAAGCGTTCGGTACCCGCCTACGCACCTTTCGGCTAAAAACAATTCCCCGAATTGTTTTATTAACGCTCGCACCCTCACGGGTCCGAATCCCTCTCTAACTTTATCCGTGCAAAAAAAATATGAGTCCAACCAAAAGGTTGAACTCATATTTTTGGCGGAGAGAGAGGGATTCGAACCCTCGATGGGGTATTAGCCCATACACGATTTCCAGTCGTGCGCCTTAGACCAGCTCAGCCATCTCTCCGTTTATTGCCTTTTCTGCGCCCCGTACTCAGGGCACTCGATTATTATATACAATAAAATATAAAAAATCAAGTACCAAAATGCAATTTTTTATTATTTTTTATCTTATTTGTCCGTTTCCGTATATGAGATACTTCACAGTTGTCAATTCGTTAAGTCCCATCGGGCCTCTTGCGTGGAGTTTCTGTGTGGAAATTCCGATTTCCGCGCCGAGTCCGAATTCGCCGCCATCGGTGAATCTTGTGGATGCGTTGACATAAACTGCCGCCGCATCAATCTGTGTCAAGAATTTCTGTGCGTTAGCGTAGTCCGATGTCACAATGCATTCACTGTGACCGGTGCTGTATTTGCTGATGTGCTCAATCGCCTCATCAATTCCGTCAACAACCTTTGCCGCAATGATGTAGTCAAGGTATTCCTTGCCCCAGTCATCTTCGTCAGCGGATTGTGCATTTTCAAGGATTGAACAAACTGCATCGTCGCCGCGTACAGCAACGTCTTTCTCTTTTAATTTTGCATACATAGCGGGGAGGAATTCGTCCGCAATATCCTTATGCACAAGCACGCTTTCACAAGCGTTGCAAACTGACGGACGCGATGTTTTCGCGTTGTTTACAATGTTTACCGCCATTTCAATGTCAGCCGTTTTGTCAACGTATGTGTGGCAGTTGCCCGTACCCGTTTCAATTACGGGCACAGTTGAGTTGTTGACAACCGCATTGATAAGTCCTGCGCCGCCGCGCGGAATCAGCACGTCAATGTATTCGTTAAGTCGCATCATCTGTGATGCGGTTTCTCTTGATGTGTCGGTTACAAAATTGATGCAGTCAGCGCAGAGTCCCGCTTTCTCAATCGCGTTTCTCATAATTTCTGCTATTGCGGAGTTTGAGTTGATTGCCTCTTTACCTCCGCGGAGAATTACTGCGTTACCTGCCTTGAGGCACAGTGCCGCCGCGTCAGAAGTAACATTAGGTCTTGCCTCATATATGATGCCGATAACTCCAAGCGGCACAGTAACCTTGTTGATGGTCATTCCGTTCGGATGCTTTGAGCCGTCAATGCTTCTGCCAACGGGGTCGGGGAGTGCGATGACGTCATCAACACCCTTTGCCATACCTTTTATTCTTTGCTCGTCAAGTTTCAATCTGTCAATGATTGATTCGGGCATTCCGTTTTTGCGTGCATTGTCAATGTCAATCTTATTGCATTCAATAATCTTTGATGAGTTTTCAATCAACGCTTCGGAGATTGCTTTGAGTGCAGCGTTCTTTGTTGCGGTTGATGCCGTTGCAAGTGTGCGTGCGGCAAGTTTTGCACTTTTGCCCATTATTTCAAGTTGAGTCATAATTCTGAACCCCCGATTATTTGTTTGCCTTAAAGCATGTGCCTATTGTTTCACCGTCAAGAATCTTGTAAATGTTTGTCGGTTTGTCACCGTTGATGATGTATGTATCAATTCCCGCACTTGTGGAAAT
>JAZQTF010000127.1:0-7007 GCA_045630445.1 Acutalibacteraceae bacterium | reverse complement strand
GCACAGGTTGCGGCTACTGCGTCCCCTGCCCGAAAAAAGTTGATATTCCCGGCACTTTTGCGGCATACAACCGCAGATATTCTGAAAACAAATTCTGGGGACTTGTTGAATACTTTATGTGCACTGCACTGAGAAGCAACTCAACAGCCGCTTCAAACTGCGTTGACTGTGGCAAATGCGAGCAGCACTGTCCGCAGGGTATTGAAATCCGCAAGGAACTTAAAAACGCACAGAAAGAACTTGAAGGTCCGCTCTACAAATGCGGCAAGAAAATTGCTTCCTGGTTTACAAAATTCTAAAACAAAAAGGTGCTGTAAAACTCACATTTTACAGCACCTTGATTTTATTCATTTGTCTGTTCAAATTCGACAGCCACATCTTTGAGTAATTCTCTTATATTCAGGTGTTGAGGACATACGCCCTCGCACCTGGCACAACCGATACATTCAGACGCTTTGCCACCGTTTTTAGTATATATCTCATAATAATACTCGGGATTCCACGTGCCGAATGTTTTCTTACCATTCATACACGCAAACAAATCGGGAATAGCAATCTTTTCCGGACAACCATCAACACAATATTTACACGCTGTGCAAGGAATTAAATCCTGAGATTTGAATATGTCGCGGACCTTTTTCACTGCATCGTGCTCAGCATCGGAAAGAGGGACAAAATTCTGCATATAACTGAGATTGTCATTCATCATATCCATATTGCCCATTCCTGACAACACCATCATAACACCATCAAAACCTGCCGCAAAACGAAGAGCATAACTTGCATTACTGCCGCCCTTCAACTCATCAAATACACGTTGTGCTTCTTGCGGCAAATCAACAAGGCATCCGCCTTTGACGGGCTCCATAACGATTACGGGCTTGTTGAATTTCCTGCACACCTCATAAACCTTACGAGCCTGCACTGCGGGGTCATCATAATCCGCATAATTGAATTGTATCTGAACAACCTCCATCTGCGGATATTCGGTAAGTATCTGCTCAAGCACTTCCGCTTTGTCATGAAAAGAAAGTCCGACATGTCTGACTCTGCCCTGTGCCTTTAATTCAAGCGCCGTTTCATAAGCACGGCACTGCTTGAATTTTTCGTAAACCGCTTTATCCTGTGCGTGCATAAGATAGAAGTCAAAATAATCAACACCGCACGCTTTGAGTTGCGATTCAAAAAGCGGGATAATATCCTCATTCTTTTCAAAAAACATACCTGTAAGTTTATTTACAAGCAAATAACTCTCCCTTGGATAACGAGAAGTCAGACATTCACGCACGGCAATCTCACTCTTGCCGCCAACGTAGCCATGGGCAGTGTCAAAATAATTGAATCCCCCATCAATAAAAGCATCAACCATCTTTGAAAACTCGACATTATCAACCTTGTCACCACTCATTGGCAAGCGCATACAACCAAAGCCAAAATTCTTCTTTATTTCAGGGAAGTAAATATTCATAAGATTCTCCTTAACAATCTTCTGCGTATTCTGCTATGTATGGCAAATTTCTATAATACTCACCGCAATCAAGACCATAACCAATTACAAAATAATCGGGTATTGTGAAAAGAGCAACGTCCGCTTTGAAATCAGTAACTCGTCTTGACGGTTTGTCAAGGAGTGTGATTACTTTCAAAGACAACGGGTTACGTGATTTGAGCAAATTTATAACGTCATTGAGAGTTCTGCCGGTGTCAATAATATCTTCAAGGATTACAACGTGATACTTGCTGATGTCCTTATCAATATCCATAGTAATTTTTACAACACCGCTTGAAACAGTGCTTTCATAATAACTCTTTGCACACATAAAGCCAACTTCACAAGGCACGGTAACCGCACGGCAGACATCCGCCATAAAGACAAAAGCACCTTTGAGAATACTGACAAGCAAAATCGGCCTGCCGTCATAAATCTCATCTATCAATTTACCTGCACGCTTTACGCCCTCTTTGATTTCTTCTTCAGATACGATTACCCTTTTGATTCTGGACTCAAACTCTTCAAGGGATGTTATTTTATTCATTGCCATCTTCTCCCATCAATACAATTGTGTTATAATATAATATAACATTTTTCTTCTTTTTTCAATCAAAAATGCGAAAAATTATATCAAATTTATGTTATAATTAAAGAAGCGTAAATTCAATTACAAAATAAAGGTTAAGGTGATAAATATGCCACTGCAGATAATCAGGAATGACATAACAAAAATGAAAGTTGACGCAATTGTAAATGCTGCTAATTCATCGCTTTTAGGTGGCGGTGGTGTTGACGGTTGTATTCATCGCGCCGCAGGTAAAGAATTGCTGGACGAGTGCAAAACTCTCGGCGGTTGCAAAACGGGCGACGCAAAAATTACCAATGGATACAAGTTGCCCTGCAAATACGTTATCCATACTGTCGGACCAATCTGGAAGGATGGCAAGCACAAAGAGAAAGAATTGCTCGAATCCTGCTATAAAAAATCACTGCAAATTGCAAAAGAGCACGACTGCCAGAGTGTTGCGTTTCCGCTCATCTCCGCAGGTGTTTACGGATACCCGAAAGCTGCAGCACTGAAGGTTGCGATTGACACAATCAGCGATTTCCTTTTTGAAAACGAAATGACGGTATATATTGTTTTATTCAGCAAGGACGTATGCCAGATCGGCAAAAAGATTTTCCCTGACATTGAAGAATACATTGATGACCGTTACGTTGATGAAAACGCTATCATTCGTCGCAATTTGTGCGAATGCCGATTTTCAATGGTAACTACTGAAAAATGTATAAGTCCGTGTGACCTTGACTCAAAGTTGGAACAGATTGACGAAAGTTTCTCACAGATGTTGCTGCGAATGATTGATGAAAAAGGATTGACCGATGTCCAGTGCTACAAAAAAGCAAACATTGACCGCAAACTTTTCTCAAAAATCCGCAACGATATTCACTATCAGCCACGTAAAAACACCGCAATCGCTTTTGCAATTGCGCTTGAACTGACGCTTGATGAGACGGAGGACCTGCTCTTAAAAGCGGGTTACGCACTTTCTCACAGTAATAAATTTGACATCATTATTGAATATTTTATATCAAAAGGACTTTACAACATACACGAAATTAACGAGGTGTTGTTTGCTTTTGATCAGAGTTTGTTGGGAGTGTAGCGATCAATCAGGCACTCCCGACCGTTAAAGGAGTGATATTATGATTGAAATAAAAGGTAAACACAACACTGCCATCTGTTACGCAAACGAGGTTGACCCTGTTGCAATTTCACAACTGATTGCGGTGTGTAATGAAGAAGCATTCAAAGATTCAAAAATCAGGGTTATGCCCGACGTTCACGCGGGTAAGGGCTGCACGATAGGAACAACAATGACAATCACCGACAAGGTTGTGCCAAATATGGTTGGTGTTGATATTGGCTGCGGAATGTTTACGGTGACGCTTGGTAAAATTGACATTGACCTTGAAAAGTTTGACTCGGTCGCACACACAATTCCCTGCGGCAGAAACGTATGGGACAGAAAGATTGAAAAATTTGACCTTAGCGGACTCATCTGTTTCCCCTCCCTCAAAAATACAGGTTGGCTTGAACGAAGCCTTGGCACTCTTGGCGGTGGCAATCATTTCATTGAAATTGACGAAGCGGATGACGGCACAAAATACCTTGTCATTCATTCGGGCAGCAGAAACCTTGGCACTCAGGTTGCAAGAATTTATCAGCAACTTGCAATCAATCTTTGCTCAGGAATGGAAGAATATCTCAAAAGAAGAGAATCAATAATTGAATCGTATAAAAACACATCAAAAAAGAACGAGATTGAAAAACTTCTCAAAGAAGCAAAGAAAGAATGGCGCAATAAAAAGCCCTCTCTACCCGCTGACCTTTGTTACCTCTACGGGTCTTTTATGAATGAATACATGCACGATATTGACATCTGTCAGAAGTTTGCAAAAAGAAACCGTGAAAAGATGGCAGAAATCCTGCTTGAAAATATGGGCATAAAAGCGGTTGAAAGTTTCCACACCATTCACAACTACATTGATGTTGAGGAAAAAGTTTTGCGTAAAGGTTCAGTTTCCGCAAAGAATGGAGAGAAATTACTGATTCCAATCAATATGCGTGACGGCAGCCTTATCTGCGTTGGTAAAGGAAACCCTGACTGGAACTTTTCCGCTCCGCATGGCGCGGGCAGACTTATGTCACGCTCAGACGCAATAAGACGGCTGACGCTTGAGGAATATGAGCAACAGATGGCGGGAATTTACACAACCTGCGTAAACTCTGCAACACTTGATGAGTCCCCTATGGCATACAAGAATATGAATGAAATCATTGAAAACATTGAGCCAACAGCGGAAATCATCACACGCATTAAGCCGATATATAATTTCAAGGCCGCCGAATAATTTGTCGCATTCAAAGCGACCAAAAGCAATTGAATAATCTTTATAATGTGATTGTAAGGTTAAAGAAATCTTTCAATCACATTATTTTTTGGAGGTTATTTTATGAAAAACATCAGCACAGAACTTGTATTCATTCTTGACAGAAGCGGCTCTATGAGCGGCCTTGAAAGCGACACAATCGGCGGATTCAACGCGATGATTGAAAAACAGAAAAAACTTGACGGTGATTGCTTTGTGACAACAATTCTGTTTGACAATTTTTCGGAGACACTTCACGACAGAGTAAGTATTCAGGACATTGAGCCGATGACGGACAGCGAATACTCTGTCAGAGGTTGCACCGCTCTTATTGACGCTCTTGGCGGTGCGATTGAACATATTGAAAAAATTCACAAATACATCCGCAAGGACGATGTGCCGCAGAATACTCTCTTTGTAATCACAACTGACGGTCAGGAAAATGCAAGCAAAAACTTTTCAAGCAAGCAGGTTAAAAAGATGGTTGAAAAGAAAAAGGAATGCGGCTGGGAATTTATTTTCATCGGTGCAAATATTGACGCGGTTGAAACTGCAGGCAGATACGGAATCAGCGCTGACAGAGCGGCAAATTACCACGCTGACGAGAAAGGCACAAAAGTTGTTTATGAGGCTGTTTCATGTGCGGTAGAGTCCATGAGACGCAACGATATTGATAACTTCGGCAATTTTGCTTTTACAATAGAAAAGGATTACAATAATCGTAAAAAAAATAAAAAGTAAAAAAAGAAACTCCGGAATCAAAATGAATTCCGGAGTTTTTATTTAATTATTCAGCGTCAGTATTTGACTCAAACTCTGCACCTGATGCAACCGCATCATAGATTTCAACAACCTCTTTGCTCGGAGCAGGTGTGATAAGGGATACGATAACAGCAACGATAAGACCGATGATGAAACCGGGGATAATCTCATAAATGCCTGTATCTTTAAGGAATACGAGCCAGAGAATATCAACTGCTGCACCGGCAATGATACCTGAAATTGCACCGGCAAAATTGAATCTGCGCCAGAAGAGTGAAAGCATAATTACAGGTCCGAATGCGGCACCGAATACGCCCCATGCGTTTTCAACAAGGCCCATAATTGTGCCTGAATTCGGGTTTGCAGCGATAAGTACAGCGATTACCGAGATGATAAGAACAACGATTCTGCCAGCCCAGAGCATTTCCTTTTCGGAAGCCTTATTCTTACGGATGATCGGCTTGTAAACGTCACTTGCGAAAGCAGATGCGGAAGCGAGAAGCTGTGAGTCGGCAGTACTCATTGATGCAGCGAGGATTGCGGAAAGCAAAATACCGCTTACAACTGCGGGGAACATATTTCTTACCATTGTGATGAACACTGTTGAACTGTCTGCAACTTCGTAGGGAAGGAAGTTAGCAACGATACCTGCTGCAACAGAGAACGCAAGAATAAGCACAGTCCATGTGATACCAATCTTTGAACTCTTTTTGAGATCCTTGTCAGAACGAAGTGACATAAAGCGGATGATGATATGGGGCATACCGAAGTAACCAAGACCCCAGCCAAGACCTGAAACAATCTCTTTCCAGTTGCCGAACATATTCCAGTAATCCGGTGCTTTAATTGCAAGTTCACCCATAATTGTTGCACTCTCACCGTAATTGATAACGGACAACGCAAAAATCGGTGCGATAAGCAATGCGCCAAGCATAAGCAAGCCCTGGAAGAAGTCTGTCCAGCAAACAGCGGAGAAGCCACCAAGGAATGTGTAACAGATGATGATAACTGCGGCAATATACATCGCTACGTTTGCATCAAGTCCGGGAATTACAGTGCTGAAAAGTGTGCCGCACGCTTTGATACTTGAAGCGGCATAAATTGTGTAAGCAACAAGGAAAATGATTGCACTGATTACCTGCAATGAGCGGTTTGAAGAAAGGAAGCGGTTTGTAAGATACTGCGGAATTGTGATTGAGTCCTTGGCTGCGATTGAATATCTGCGCAAACGGGGCGCTTCAATAATCCAGCTGAGAGCGTAGCCGATTGCAAGGCCGATGGCAATCCATGTCTGCCCGATACCTGCGGCAAAAATTGACGCCGGCAGCCCCATAAGCACCCACGCGCTCATATCTGACGCACCTGCTGACAAAGCGGAAACCCACGGACCCATCTGACGTCCGCCAAGGAAATAAGACTTGTCGCCTCCCCCGCCTTTCGCACGAAGGAAGAAGAAGACACCAATACCTATCATAAACAACAGGTAAATAAAAAATACTATTGTTTCTGCGTTAAACATAAATTTTACACTCCCAGTCTGAAATGAATACTATACCGAAAATTCTGCATAAATTTTCATACATAGTAGGTATTATACTGCAATAAAATACAATCTGCAAGTGTTTTTACAGTATTTTTACAATTTTAAAGCGTTAAATCGATAAATCGTAAAAATAGAATAAAAACTGCATAAAGAGTGTTGAATTGTTTTGTTTGATGTGACCAATCAAGTAATTGGTAATAAACAAATATTGATGTTTTGATTTATTATCTCATCACACACAAAACAAAACCACCAGTTCAACTGGTGGTTTGCACT
>JAZQTF010000126.1:0-8540 GCA_045630445.1 Acutalibacteraceae bacterium | reverse complement strand
ACCCGCTATGCGGGTGGATATTTATTTTTTGATTAAAATTTAAAAGTGCCGGTGTTGCCGAAGAATTCCTGAGCCTCCTGCTCCATGTCTTCCTCTGTTGTTTCCTTGTTTTTCTTTGCTCTGTCTTTTCTTGTTGTCTTGACAACTTCTTCAATTTCGTCAACGGTTTCGTCGCCTGACTTTGCAAGTCGCCAGTTGCCGAAAACGAGAAAAGCGGCGGAAAGAATGATGTAAACAATTGCAAGCACCATTACAAGATACTGTGAAGTGATGACGCCAAACAATACTGCGAGGATAAGACAAGCCGCCATAAAGCCGTATCTTACAAAATTCTTGAGAGCCTTGTCAATAGCAAGTGCGATTCTGAATGTAAGCACGTAGGTAAAAACAAGTGCAACGATGAATGATGTGATTATGAAAACGATTGCGACGCCGGAGAAAACAAGCGCGTGAATCTGGTCCTCAGCAAAACGTACAACGTCATTGTCAACTGTGATTTCATAAATCGCCTTGAATAAACCTGTTGCGGAGTTGAGAAAATTCTGGCCGGGGATGAGATGGTCACGGCAGATGCCGACAAGTTTAATCAATTCAAAAATTCCGAGCGCAGTGAAAATTGTGCTGATTGTGACAAGCACGGGACGCCTTCTGTGCTCATTCGGGTCGCACCAGCCGATTGCGGTTGCAAAACCGACGGGGATGCTCATGAGAAATAATGCGAATACTATCTGTAAAATTGCGTAGTCAAACATCAGAAAAACAACCTTTCAAAAGTTTTACCAAATTATTATAATCCAAATTCTTATGAAATTCAATATCCAACCGAATATTTGTTGTATGCGATGGGAAAATAATGGTGTAATTAAAGGGAATGAAACGGAGGATTACGGATGGCAATTTCAAAAAAAGACTATCAGGAGATGGCAAAAAATGCAATCCCGAAGTCACCGCTTTTGCTTGATACGCTCAAGGCGTTTGTTGTGGGCGGACTTATCTGTGCGGGCGGTCAGGGGCTTAAAAACCTTTACACGATGTGGGGGCTGACGGAGGAAAACGTGATGGCGGCCGTGCCGATAACGCTGATTGTGATTACCGCTATACTTACAGGACTCGGAATTTTTGATAAAATCGCGCGGCACGCGGGCGCAGGCACAGTTGTGCCGATTACGGGTTTTGCAAACTCAATGGTTTCACCCGCACTTGAATTTCAGAGTGAAGGCTTTATTCTCGGCGCGGCGGCAAATATGTTCAAAATCGCAGGGCCCGTAATCGTTTACGGCACAGTCGCCGCATTTTTCTACGGGGTTGTTTACTGGGTAATCGGATTGGTCTGACAACAGGCTGACAAAAAAGCACTGTGCTGTGAGAATGGCACAGTGCTTTTTTGTTATGCATATCGGGTCAATTTTAGTCAGAGATTTTTCGTTTGGTGAAAACCGCTCTTGCGTTAATCACAATTCCGCCAATCAACGAGCAGAGGAAAATCAACGGGTATCTTATCCACGCGTAGTTGATTGCGTATTGTAAGTCGTATTTCACAAAGTACCAATATGCTAACGGGTCAACCCCTTTGAATACTCTGTTGAAATCAAGGTAGTGCCAGAGGTTGTTAAGTAAAATTACTGTGGCGGTTGCAACAATCGCACTGGTAAAAATTGTTAACCAGACGGCCAATGATGCCTTTCTGAGTTTTCTGACAATGAAATGTGAAATGCACACAACAATCAGACAATAGGCACTGTAACAAATCAACTCAAGGTTATGATACACGTTCTCCGGAGGGTGCTGAACAAAAAATACGGTTAACATGGTGGCAATGATGACGGAACAAAACAACAAAATTGATGTTATGAATAAACCTGTTTTATTTTCGTCTGACATATATTCTCACCTCCTTTTTGATTATTTATACCGTCTATATAACGAGGACTTGGATTGATTTTCGCATCAAAGGGTAGCGGTTATCAAAAGATATCTGAATATCCCGCTTAAAAACAGTGGCATTTGAAAAACAATTGAATCAATAATTAAAAGCGCCTGACCGCTCGGTCAGGCCTTAATAGTTGCAGTTGTATTTGTGCTGATTAGTCAGGCTTAAATATGATGAAAACAACGGATTAGATAATTTCTTAACGCCATGGTTGTTGTAGTTTGTTTTAATTTGGGGAATATTGACTATTGAGATAAATAATGATAGACTATTTATTGAAATAAAGGGTACATGAAGGAGGATTTTTATGCGATGGGACGTGTTCATAGCGTATCATGGTACTTATGATGAAAATGGAACGTGTAAAAAAGCTGAAGAACTTTTTGATTTTTTAACTGATAATGGGATTAGGTGTTACTTTTTTCCCAAAATGCCTGGGGCTAAGTTTGGTGATACTCCTAAAAAAGTTGGGGATTGTAGCTACTTTCTTTTGGTGGCAAATGGAAATATTGGTTTAAAACTGCAGGATGGGAAGTTAATGGAAACTGATCCTGTATATGCAGAGATGGATGCTTTTTATGATATACACATAGCAAGTGATAGAACGCAATGCGATCGTATACGAGTATATGCTACTGATGGATTCTGTGACCAGAAAGCTGGTTTGTTGTATCCTGCTGCAACTTGTGGAGTAGAACATTTTGATACAGCGCGTGACGGGGAAGAAAACAGTAAGATAAAACTGTTGTCTTGGTTAAAAGGAGAGGTTGTGACTGATATGAAGGGTAGCACAAATCAAAATGAAAATCCGCTGAAATATCACAATCTTGATTTGATGCCATCGTGCGATCAGGAGATTGTTTGTCGTGAGAAGGAAATTGATGACTTGTTTAATATGATTTGTGGTTGGGATGGTGTGCGAGCACGTCGTAATCGTAAACATACAGTTTGTATATCGGCGTATGGCGGAATTGGTAAAACCGTTCTCGTTGTAGAGTTTATTGAGAGGTTGCTTAATAAACTGAAATCAGAAGAATACAAGGGATTTCGTCCCGAATTTATTCTTTTCTATTCGGCTAAAACAGGAAAGTTAGATTATGAACCTTATTCAGGTGATCTGAAGGTTATGAAAATGAGTCAGCAAATCAATGGCTTTGATATGTTGATTGACAATTTTTATAGGGACCTCAAGATTGACAAGAACGATAATGATTGGGATATTCCGGGTATTCTTGTGGTTGATAACTTGGAAACATTTTCTAAAGAAGATCGTGAGAATTTTATTCGTTTTGTTGTGGATGATTTGCCGCCCTCAGTTGGCGTTATTATTACAACTCGTATTCCTGTGGGAAATGAGGCTGATGCGGATATTGCGTTGAGCGGTTTCCCTAATGAGGCAGGCAAAGTATTTATTCAGCGATATTGTGAAAAGAATGGGATGGACGTTAGGTTGACGGAACACGAACAGTTGAATTTGTTGAAGTATTCAATGGGAAATACCCTTGTGCTTGTTCTTGCTTTAAAGCGCATCGCCGCAGGAAAGTCCACAGTACGTAGCGTTCTTGAGGAGTTGAGGCGTTTACCTAATAATGATAAAAGTAATGCCATAAGTGAGTTTATGTATCAAAATACTATTGAAGAACTTATGAACAGTTATCCTGAACTGGAGTCTCAAATCAGGGAAATTCTGGATTTTTTCGTTACAGCAAATTCTTTGACGATTGATATAATCGCAGATGCAGCGGGAGAAGATCTTACTTACGGTGAGATACACCGAGTAATCAATATTTTGTCAAATTATTTGGTTGTAGAAAGAAGAAATGATATTTATACTTTGAATGAATATGCACGTAATTATGTGCTTTTGAATTCGCCTGTGGATCCTCAGAGGCAGCAACGTATCAAAGATGCACTCTCACGAGCAAATGCAAACAGAAGAAGTCTTGACGATATACGTCGCCAGTATCAAACGGTTGATGAAGTCATCAATGAGTGGTGCGGTGACAGTGAAAATGAAAAGATAGTTGTTGCAAAAGCTTTTGTTATGTACGAGGAAAAGAAGCTTTTTCATGGTGGAAATATAGAATATAATATTGATCAGTTGCGTATTCAGTTTGAAGAACTACTAACAAGATTTACTGCTCATCCGTATGTTTATTATCAGTATGCACGTATTCTTAATGAACTTCGTAATGATAAATTTATTGACGATAGGTATGTTGATAAGACCCGTCAATGCTTTGAACAATGCTTTATTTTGTTGAATAAACCAGAGTTTGAACATATAAAAAGTACGAAATCATTTTCTTCGGTACAGTGGATATTTGCGCAGTTTCTTTTGGGCATAAAAGATTGGCGAAAAGCTTTATATTATGCAGAACAGAGTGAGAAGAATTTTTCTCTTATTGGGTTGGATGATGACGAGATAGCAAAATATCATTGCCATGCACGTGTTCTTGTTGGAATCGCAAAGATGGGATTGTTCGAAGAGGATATTCTTGGAAACAAAGCGTATTTGAAGGAGGCAAAGTGCATTTTGTCTGATCTGGAAAAGGTGCGGGGAAAAAGACAAGGTTATATAGCAAAATCCCTTGATGAATTGCGTTGTATGATTAAAAAATTTCAATTTTTTTCATAAGCAATAAATAATTAAAAGAGCCCGACCGCTCGGTCAGGCTCTTTTTCTGTATCCTTTTGATTCCTGTGACTTATAACTTTAATGTAAAACTCATTAAACACTGGACAAAAAATACTGTTTTGTGATATAATATGCGTTGGTTAAACACAGACGAATTATAAGGGGTCGAAGTGTATGACAATTGCAGACATCATCAAACTTCTGGGCGGTCTTGGATTTTTCCTTTTTGGTATGTCACTTCTCGGTGACGGACTGAAAAGGGTTGCCGGCAGTAAATTGGAAACTGTGCTGGCAAAACTGACGTCCAACACATTAAAGGGTGTAATCCTTGGCACTGTTGTTACGGCGGTTATTCAGTCGTCATCCGCAACAACGGTAATGGTTGTAGGTTTTGTTAACTCAGGCATTATGAAACTTGCAAACGCAATCGGCATCATCATGGGTGCAAACATCGGCACAACCGCAACGGGATGGATTCTGTCCCTTGTCGGCATTGAGGAGGGCGGAGGAATTTCCTCGTCCACGATTTTTGCGTTTGTTGCCTTTGTGGGCATCATACTTTATTTCTTCTGTAAGAAGCAGAATCTCAAAAACATTGGCATGATACTCCTTGCGTTTTCAGTGCTTATGAGCGGTATGAAGTCAATGAGTTCCGCTATGGAGCCGCTTGAGTCAAGCCCGATGTTCATTGAGTTTATGTCTGCGGTTTCAAATCCGTTTGTGTCAATTCTTGTTGGTGTTCTTGTAACTGCGGTTATTCAGAGTTGCTCGGCAACAATCGGTATCTTGCAGGCGTTGGCAGTAACAGGAATCATCACTTACAACGTTGCTATTCCGATGGTTGTTGGTATGTGTATCGGTGCGTGCGTGCCCGTACTCATTTCCGCAATCGGTGCAAATATCCACGGTAAGCGTACCGCGTTCATTTATCTTTACTTCAACTTCATCGGTGCGGTAATCCTGCTCGGCGGATTCTATATTGCAAACATTTTCGTTGATTTTGAAATTCTCAATCAGACCGCAACAAGCACAGGCATCGCGCTTGTGAACACAATCTTCAACACGGTTGCAACAATCATTCTTGCGCCGTTTGTGGGCCTGATGGAAAAGTTTACGATAATGACAATCAAACAGAAAAAAGGCTCGGAAGAGGACGAATTCCAGGCGAATCTGCTTGAAGAACGTTTCCTTGAATATCCTCCGCTTGCAGTTGAGCAGTGTGGCCGCGCAATTGAGCATATGACTCATGCGGCGTTCAAAAATCTCAGAAAAGCGACAAAACTGCTCAGTGAGTTTGACTCCGAAAAATATGCAAAAATTATGGCGCGTGAGGAACTTGTTGACAGGTATGAGGACGCGCTCGGCTCGTATCTCATCCGCCTTAACACAAAGCCGTTGTCAGAGAAAGAAACCCGCCTTGTTGCAGGCTATCTTGCGTGTCTGACAAATCTTGAAAGAATTTCTGACCACTCGGTAAATATTGCTGAACTTGGCAAGGAATTGAAAGAAAAGGGAATTCACTTTTCATCCTTTGCGCAGGAAGAACTTAAGATTTGCATTGATGCAGTCAATGAGATTCTTGACCTGACACAGAAAGCAATGCAGAATCACGATACCGAAGTTGCAAAGATGGTTGAACCTTTGGAAGATGCTATCGACGTGATTGTTAAAAAGTGCAAAGCAAATCATATTCAGCGTGTTCAGACCGGAAACTGTACGTTGGAACTCGGCTTTATTTTCAACGATTGTCTGCAGAATATTGAGCGTGTTGCTGACCACTGTTCAAACCTTGCGGTTACTGTTATTGAAACCCTTGATTCAAGCGTTCACGGTCACGATTACCTGCGTACAATCAAAGAAACTTCGGATAATCAGTACCAGATTCTTGTTGCAGGCTACATTTCAAAATATAAATTGGATTAAAAAAATAATAAAAAGACCTGACTTATTCCGTCAGGTCTTTTTTAGTTGATTATCAAAGTTGTGAATCCAGTCCGCTTTTAAGAAATATATCAGGAAAATGATGCTGCTCAATGTCCACGTTATCGGATATGCGATTGAAACGGTTGTCAATTCGTTGACGATTCTGACCGCAATTGTGATGTATGTGACACGGATAACGCACCAGCACGCGAGCATTGTAAACATCGGCACGGTTGCCTTTCCTGCGCCGCGCATAATTCCTGCGATGCAGTGAGAAAACGCGAGCAGACAGTAGAAAAGACAGATTCGCCTCATATGCATTACGCCAAAGTCAATTGACTCCTGCGTTTCACTGAAGAATCCAATCAGTTGCGGGGCAAAGATGTAGGAGATTATGCCCACGATTTCCGCAAGGATACAACTGCACGCGATGCCGAATTTTGCACCTTTTCGCACGCGGTCGTGCTGACGTGCGCCAAGATTCTGACCGACGAAAGTTGAAAGTGCCTGAGTAAAGCAAGTGACGGGGAGGAAAACGAATCCCTCAAGTTTTGAATACGAGCCGCAACCTGCCATTGCTGATTTGCCGAAACTGTTGATGTTTGACTGCACAAACACGTTTGCAATTGCAATAACACTGTTTTGCACACCTGACGGAATGCCGTAACGCAGAATTTCAAGCAGGCTTTGCTTGTCAAACCGCACTTCACGCACCCGCACTTTGTAAGGAGCGTTGACACGCAGCAGATGCACAAAGCACAACAAAGCGCTGAAACCTTGTGAAATGGTTGTTGCAACTGCGGCGGCACCGACGTCATAATCGAGAATGCCGACGAATAATATGTCAAGACCGATGTTGACAAACGTTGAAATAATAAGGTAATAGAGCGGGTGCTTACTGTCGCCCACAGCGTGGAGAATGCCGACGAAAATGTTGTACATTACAATGAAAATTGCACCCATAAAGTAGTAGCGGAAGTAACTGATTGAGCGGGGGAGTACTTCTGACGGAGTGCCCATCCAGGTGAGAATTGTGGGAGTCAGTGCAACGCCCAGTGCGGTCAGCGCAATTCCTACGCAAAGACCGAAAGCAATTGCGGTGTGGATTGCTTTACGCATTGAATCGTGTTGCTTTGCACCGAATAACCGCGCAATCACAACGCCTGCGCCCATTGAAAGCCCCTGAAAGAAACTTATCATCAGGAAGATAAGACTGCCCGAAGAGCTGACCGCTGCCAACGCTTCGTCATTTATGAAGTGGCCGACGCACCACGTGTCGAAGGCATTATACAGTTGTTGAAACGCGTTGCTTAAAAATACGGGCAGGGCAAAAAGTATCATTGATTTCCAGATTTTACCCTCGGTCAGTGAAAATCGTTCTGACTGCATTTTAATGCCTCCTTTCCAAAAAACCAATATATTATACCATAACTGACATTTGATGTAAATACATTTAGCAGGTAATGGATGATTTCTTTTATTTATAATATGCTGAAAAATAAAACAGACCCGATGATTCAGGTCTGTTTCTTTGTATAACGAAAACCACGCGATAGTCGCGTTGCTCAAAAAAGGTTAACAGGAAAATGGTGAAAGGAGCAACGTACTCGAAGTCCCGTCAGCCTCCCTTGCCTTAAAGGGAGGGGGACCAACGCTTGCGTTGGTGGTGGGATTCGGAGGGAACAATTAAGTGTAGTTTGTGGAAATAGGGCTCCCCCTTTTGCTACGCGGTTGTCAGCCTGAGCGGAGTCGAAATCCGAGTGTAACGAGAATCAAACGGCAAATATGGCGTTTGGGATCACGGGCGAAAAATGGTATAAATCCAATTATCAGATCCCGATGCTATCGCATCGCCCTGACGGGTTCGACTTCGTGCTGTCGCACTCCGCTCAGGATGACATATCAACCTTGCCGACAAAGAGTGAAAACGTTGTTTTCAATTTGTCGGTGGCTTTTATGAAATTCTACATTTTCTTCTTCGTCACCGTATCCCCCCAACGACAAGGGCTCTGCCCTTGACCCGTTTACGGGTAACTGACAATCCGTTGC
>JAZQTF010000125.1:0-4344 GCA_045630445.1 Acutalibacteraceae bacterium | reverse complement strand
CCGGTATTATCAGGACTATGCACGAAAAAGAAAAACCACCCGCTATGCGAGTGGTTATTTATTTGATTAAATAATTGTGAGCGTTGTGCCAACGGGGAAAAGCGCGTTGGATGACTCAATAACCCTGATTGTGTCATCTGCTACGAATGAAAGGGTGAGAGTTGCCGCGTCTGACGGCTCATCCCATACGGAATGAGTTACAATAATCTGTGAGTCGGTAAGGTGATAATAGTACGGTGTCTGTCCGCCACCCTCGGAGTAATATTCCCTGCCGTTGTAGGTGAATGACGGAGCATCGTCATCGGGTTTTGCGGATGTGAAAAATCTTTCTGTAAGTACGCAGACTTCACCGTCAAACTGCAAAGCCGAAGCACGCAGACCGTCCGCAGTTTCCCGGAAGTTCCCGATGTATTCAACGTTTTCACGCAGCAGGTTGTGCGGATTGAGCGCGGACTGCTCCGTTGTGGAAACGGGAGCGGTTGTGGTTGTTGGCTCAATGTCATCAACTGGGTCGGAAACATTGTTGCTGTCACCGGAAATTTCAACCTCAATTTCAAGGTCGGCCGTCACTGCGTCAGCAGTTGACTGCGCTTTTGCAAGAATTTCGTCCGCATTAACTCCGCGCACTTCGTAAAGATAAAAGGTAATCTCACTGTCGGTTTTGAGATAGCCCTCCCCGTGAGCGACGGTGATTATTGTTTCAATAACCTGCTCGTAAGTTTTGCCCTCAAAAGCAATTCTGTGCAGGAGTGCCTGCGCGTCCTCGTTTCCGTGCTCAATGTTGATTACGATACCGTCACGGTTGAGAAACAAGCGGAATGCGGGGTTGATTGTCATAAGAAGCATCGCCGCGTATTCAGGTGTGGATTGAGTTGTTGTTGCTACGGTTGTGGTTGTTATGGCTGCGTTTGTTGTTGTGCTTGTGCCTGTTTCGGTGTTGCCGCTTTCCTTTGTACCGCACGCAACAAGCGTCAGCATAAGCGCAGACACAATGATGAATGAAATGATTTTTTTCATATTATAATCACCCTGAATTTAATTTTTTGCTTTTTCAATCCGTCTGTAATGGAAGTAAAGAATCAGGTCCGTTGTCACCATCACAAAGTTCAGCACGTAGAAGAAAAGAACGTACCAGATAATATTGCCAAGCATAATTTTTCCCGCAATTCCGCAGACGTAGCCCGTGTCAATAAGAATCAGAAACAGCAGACTTTTGCCCTTTGTTGATTTGTTTTTAAGCGAAGTTATAATGTTGTTCGGCCACGAACAACCGAATGCGATTATCATCGCAATTTCCAGAATTTGTCCGAATTGTTGCATCTGTCTGCACCGTCTTTCTACAAAAATCAACGATATTCTATCACAGAAAAAATGCAAAGTAAATGCCCCGTACAAAATTCAGCATAAGAATAAAATGGGCGGTTGTGCAGATAATAACGGTAGAAATTCTTGAATTCAGGGGAGAGAGAAAATGGCACAAAGAATCGGAAAACGCACGATAGGTCTGCCGAATCGTCCTGTGATTACCGCAAGCGCAGGTGTTGCAGGTAAAAAAGAGGGTGAAGGCCCGCTTGGGAATGATTTTGATTATGTCTTTGATGACACAACCGCGGGCGAAAAAACGTGGGAGAAAGCGGAAAGCACAATTCATAAGGAAGCAATAATCAGGGCAAAAGAAAAATCGGGCAAGGATTTTGAGGATTTTCAATTTATTTTTGCGGGTGACCTGCTCAATCAGTGTATGGGGTCAACGTTTGGCCTGCGTGACAGCGGAGTGCCGTTTGCGGGTATTTACGGCGCGTGCTCAACAATGGCACTCGGACTTTGTATGGCGGCGGTGTTTGTGGACAGCGGAGCGGCAACTGCGTGCATCGCGTCAACTTCGTCCCATTTCTGCTCAGCGGAAAAGCAGTTTCGTTTCCCCGTTGAATACGGCAGTCAACGCACCCCTGCGGCACAGTGGACTGTGACGGGTGCCGGTGCGGCAGTTGTTGAAAGCGCGGGCAAGGGCGTCTGCATTGAAAAGGTCTGCTTTGGCAGAATTGTTGACCTGGGCGTGACGGACGCAAACAATATGGGCGCTGCTATGGCACCTGCGGCATTTGATACGATTTCCGCATTCTTTGAGGATACGGGAATGAGCGTTGATGACCTTGATATGATTGTGACGGGTGACCTCGGACTTGTCGGGTCACGGCTGCTTTGTGAAATGTTTGTTGATGAAAAAGGAATTGATATTTCAAAAAAACATTGCGATTGCGGAATTATGATATATAATTTAGATGAGCAGGATGTCAATTCGGGCGGCTCGGGTTGCGGTTGCAGTGCAAGCGTGCTTTGCTCACATATATTGAAACGGATGAATTCGGGAGAATTAAAAAGGGTTTTGTTTACGGCAACGGGTGCACTTATGTCGCCCGTGTCCTCAATGCAGGGGGAGAGCATCCCTTCAATTGCCCACAGCGTTCTCCTTGTCAGTCAGAAAGAGGGATAAAAATGGAACTTAAAACAATGCTGAAACTTGCCAAAGCCTTGAAAATCACGGGCAAAGCGGTCAAAATCGCACAAATTGCACTTGTGTCTTTTGCAACTTACAAGGCAATTAAAGTTGCCTGCACGATGGTTGATAACAAAAAGATAATCGGTTAGTTTGAATAACAGAATAAAAAGAATGAGCGCACAGACTGACTGTACGCTCATTCTTTTTTGGATGTGGGTTTCGTTTTGTGGATATTAAAGTTGCTGTCTTGATAAAAAGAGAGGATAAAAAAACTGTGTTAAACAGCAGGCAAATGAGAGAAAGTTGAGTTGGTGGTTATAATATAAATCCGCCCCCAAGAAAAAGGCGGGCTGAATTCCTGTCCGGTACGGGAATTGTTACAGCCACTTAACACAGTCTTTCTATATTGTACTCAATATTTGAGTAAATGTCAATACTCAATATTTGAGTATGATATTATGACTCCCGGCAGGTGAGAGTATGGACTATCGTGAACGTATGCGCAATTTAAGGGAAGACAGAGATTTGTCCCAGGCCGAGTTAGGAAAAATTATCAACAAATCCCAGCAGGGATATAACCACATTGAAACAGGCAGAGCCGAATTGAAAATTGAGGACCTGATAAAACTCTGTGATTTTTACGGAGTCAGTGCGGATTATCTCATCGGCAGAAAAGAAAAATAGCACTCGCAATCATCGGATGCGGGTGCTTTTTTATTGCATAAAAACATTGACGGCACAGTGCTTTGTGTGCTATCATTGACGCAGAATGTTTTAAGGAGTTTTGTTATGGAGCGTATTGCAAGTTTTACAATCAACCATCTGACGCTGGAGTCGGGATTGTACGTTTCACGAAAGGATAAGAAGGGCGACTGCGTTGTGACAACGTTTGACCTGCGCGTGACTGTGCCGAATCGTGAGCCGGTTATTGACGTGCCTGCACTGCACACAATTGAGCATCTTGCCGCAACTTTTCTGCGCAATTCCGCCCGCAAGGATGAGGTGATTTATTTTGGCCCTATGGGTTGTCGCACGGGTTGCTACCTTGTAATGTTTGGCGACCTTAAAAGTGAGGATGTGCTTGACCTCGTGTGCGATATGTGTGATTTTATCGCAGGGTTTGAGGGTGACATTCCCGGTGCGTCTGCGATTGAATGCGGAAATTATCTTGAGCAGAATCTCAATATGGCAAAATTCTACATTTCACGATATAAAGAGCGTCTGCTTTCAGGACGCAATTTTGAATACAACGGTTAAAAAATCAACGCCTTGGAGCAAATCTCCAAGGCGTTTTTTGTATAACGAAAACCACGCGATAGTCGCGTGGCTCAAAAAAAGGTTAACCGATAAATGGTTAAAGGGGCGACGTACTCGAAGCCCCATCAGCCTCCCTTGCCTTAAAGGGAGGGGGACCAACGCTTGCGTTGGTGGTGGGATACAGAGGGAACAAGTAAGTGTAGTTTGTGGAAATAGAGTTCCTGAAAAGTACCACTTTTTGGGAAGCGGAGTTTGCGGCAACAGGGCTCCCGAAAAGTACCACTTTTTGGGAAGAGGAGGAGCAACGGAGCGGATGAGGTTTTCACCGACCAGGTGAAAACGATTAAGCGGAGTTGGCAACAACGATGTCGCTCATGCCGCGACGGGCACCCCCTTTCTTGTGTGGGCGAAAAGAAAGGGGGGAAAGATTCGCCTTTGAAGGGGGATTTCGATTTCCCCCTTAGGTGACGAGTTGTAGATTCATCAATGTTGCCGACAAAGAGTGAAAACGTTGTTTTCAATTTGTCGGTGGCTTTTATGAAATTCTACATTTTCTTCTTCGTCACCGTATCCCCCCAACGACAAGG
>JAZQTF010000124.1:0-6671 GCA_045630445.1 Acutalibacteraceae bacterium | reverse complement strand
AAACTCAAGAGCAAATGGGTAGGAGACAGCGAGAAGAGTGTTAAGGGGGTGTTTGAGATATACAGGAAGTTGTGTGTCTCAAGGCCAAGGGTTCCTATACTGCTGTTCAATGAGGCAGATGCAATCTTTGGAAAGAGGAATGATGAGCCCAGTACCTCTGTTGACAAGATGAACAATGCCATGCAGAATATCCTGTTGCAGGGAATGGAGGATATTGAGGGCATCGCAAATCTTGCGCAGAGTGTTGTTGAGGCTTATTATAACAGTGAATTCAGACAAAAGGGCAAAGCACCGAGTGTGTCAATCAGCGTTGCCGCATTCATTCCGAAACCCTTTACTCCTTTCCAGTGGGAGCCGCAGGATACCCTTGAAATGTTTGAAGAAAAGCAGAAGCACCTTGTTTCAAGTGTCCGTTCAAAGAAAATATCCGTCAGTTATCACGATGCAAAGACAAGCGTTATTGAGGGCGTCTTTGCAAGGGGTGACCGCAGATTGAGTGACGTAATTGAAACCGCATTCAACAGTGGTTGCAAGTTTGACAGCTGGGACGATAATTTTGATTATGACAAGTGGATGTCAGCATTTGAAAAGTGCGGCGTTGACTATAAGTTCTATGTAAACAGAACCCGTGACTATTCCGAAGTTTTTCCGTGGAGTCATCTTGACTACGGCGTGAGGGAGCAACTTCTCATCAGGGAGAATGAACTTGCGCATCAGGCGGTCACAACTCCTAATTGCCGTGAAAAATGTTCGGGCTGTGGTGCAAATAAACTCAACGGAGGTGAATGTTGTGCGATCGGTTAGAATCTGGTATGAAAAACTTGGCAGATTGCAGTACATATCCCATCTTGATATGAATCGTCTTATGGCGCGTGTAGTGCGCAGGGCAGATGTGCCGATATGGTACACAGAGGGATTCAACCCCCATCCGTACATAAACTTTCTTCTCCCGCTTCCGTTATTCACACAGAGCAAGTGTGAGATTATGGACATCAGAATAACTGATGACACAACAAATGAGCAGGTAAAAGAAAAACTCAACGCATTTGTCCCCGAGGGAATGAAAATTCTGAAAGTCGCTGAGCCGTGGGGCAAACCTACGGAGATTGCGTTTTCACAGTATGATGTTGTGATTGACCCCGATTGCGACCTTGAGGAGTGCTTTATGAAAGTTTCCGAATGCCTTATGGGTGAGGAACTTATGATTGTCAAAAAGCAGAAACAGGGCAAGCGAAAGATTGACAAGGAAGTAAATCTCATTGAAGAAATTCATTCTTTCTATGTCAGTATGACTCAGGACAACAAAGTCAATATTGATATAATTCTTCCGTCAGGCACGGTGAAAACAGTTAACCCGAGATTGTTTACAGATGCGCTTGTGAAGGCTGCAGGCGTTGGTGTAAAGTCCGTTTCAGTTGTAAGAAAACGTGTTATGAACGCAAATCTTGAGGATTTTGAGTAGGTGATTGCGATGGGTATTGTTTTAGCATCTGCATCTCCGCGCAGACTTGAGTTGATGCATCTTATAACCGATGATTTCAAAGTAATTCCCGCTGACGTTGAGGAAGTGTTGCCAGATGAAATCGGCGCGTTTGACAGCGCTGAATTCCTCGCGTGTCTGAAAGCAAAAAGCGTTGCCGCAACTCAACCCGATTCGGTAGTAATCGGTTGTGATACGGTTGTTATCGTTGACGATGAAGTGCTTGGTAAACCGCAGTCCGATGAGGACGCAGCGCAGATGCTCCGCAAACTTTCGGGCAGAGAGCATTTTGTAGTCACAGGTTGTTGCATTTGCCGTAATGACAAGGTTTATTCATTCAGTGAAAAAACTTCCGTAATCTTTTATGACCTGACCGAAAAGGAAATTGAGGACTATGTTGCAACCGGTGAGTGTAAAGATAAAGCCGGAAGTTATGGGATTCAGGGCAGGGGAGCACTGCTTGTAAAATCAATAGTTGGCGACTATTTCAACGTGGTCGGAATGCCTGTTTCAAGGCTTAAAAGAGAGTTGGAAAAATTTTCTGTATAAATTTTAAAAAATGCTTGCAATTGTCGATTCTTTGTGGTATCATATACAGGCATTTGTTTCCGCCACCTCTTGGTGGGGTTTAATTAGGCAATTGCCAAAATTGAAGCGGATGGTCCTCTGACATATTTTTGTTAAGAACATCTGAAATATTAAGGAGGAAAAAACATGGACGCAGTACAGAAACTCGCAGCAGCGCAGCTCAAAGCTGAAATGCCGGTTGTAAGAATCGGTGACACAGTAAGAGTTGACGTTAAGATTCGCGAAGGTGAGAGAGAAAGAATTCAGGCTTTCGAAGGCACCGTAATCGCACGTAAGGGCAGCGGTATCGCTGAAACCTTCACAGTTCGCCGTCTTTCCTATGGCGTAGGCGTAGAGAGAGTTTTCCCGATTCACTCACCCAACGTTGACAAGGTAACAGTTGTCAGAGTTGGTAAGGTTCGCAGAAGCAAGCTCTACTACCTCCGTGACCGTGTTGGTAAGGCTGCAAAAGTTAAGGAAAAGATTTCCAAGTAAGAAAACTATAACCCGTACAGGAATGTACGGGTTATTTGTTTTTTATCTACAAACGACCCCCACCTTGTTTCAAGGTGGGGGTTTCTTTATAAATTAAACGTTTGCTGTGTCAGGCTTTTTGGTTTCAGAATTTCCCGCGATGCTCTTTTCAAGGTTTTCCTTTGCAACTGCAAGCATCAGCTTGATACGGTTTTCCTGATTTACCTTTGTTGCGCCCGGGTCGTAGTCAATGGGCACAATGTTTGCTTCGGGGTGCTTTGCCCTGATTTTTCTTATCATACCCTTGCCTACAATATGGTTGGGCAGACATCCAAACGGCTGTGTGCAGACAATGTTGCCATAGCCCTGCTCAACAAGTTCAAGCATTTCCGCAGTGAGGAGCCAGCCTTCACCCATAACTGTGCCCTTGCCGATGATTCCGTTACAAAGGCTTGTAAGGTGAGCGTAAGTTGACGGAGCAACAAAGTCGCTGTATTTTTTGACCGCATCAATAAGGTGCTTTTCAAGTCCTTCCATATAGCGGAGCAATATTCCCCTTGCAAATGCCATAAATCTTTTGCCGCCGTAGAGTTTTGTTTCTTCAATTCCGTTATCCATACAGTAGAGGAAGAAACCAAGAATACCCGGCACCATAACCTCGCAATCCTGTTCGTAAAGGAATTGCTCAAGGCCGTTATTTGCAAGGCTTGAATACTTGACGTAAATCTCGCCAACAATGCCAACCTTGACTTTCGGTGTGCGATGAATCGGAATGTCAGCGAATGATTTAACAATGATTTCAAAGTTTTTCACCATCTGACTCTTTGAAAGACCGTCACCGTTTTTGAATTCATTTGAAAGAACTTTTACCCATTTGTCAACGTTGTTCTTGCTTGAGCCCTTGACAATTTCGTAGGGCTTAACCTGATTGTCAAGAAGCATCAGCAAATCGCCGTAAACAAGCGCCGCAGCGGCTCTTCTTATCATCGGCAATGTGATTTTGAGCGAACTTTCTTTTTCAAGTCCTGAAAGGTTGAGTGAGATTACCGGAATCTTTGCAAATCCTGCTTTTAACAATGCTTTCTTGAGAAGGTGGAAATAGTTTGATGCTCTGCAACCGCCGCCCGTCTGGGTGATTATAACGGCTGTTCTTTCAAGGTCATACTTGCCACTCTGCAACGCGTCAATCATCTGACCGATAACAAGCAGTGCGGGGTAGCAGGTGTCATTATGTACGTATTTAAGACCTGTGTCAATGACTGCCTGACCTGTGTTTGTAAGCAATTCAACCTGATATCCGTACTGGATGAATACGTTTTTGAGAATATCAAAATGGATGGGAGCCATATTCGGAATGAGAATTGTGTGAGTTTTCTTCATTTCCTTTTTAAAGAGAGCGTTCTTTTCTGCCATTTTATATTACTCCTTTCCCATTTCAAGTGCCGCAAACAAACTCTTGAGTCTGATTTTTACCGCGCCGAGATTTGTGATTTCGTCAATTTTGATCTGTGTATAAATCTTTCCTTCTTCTTCAAGGATTCTTCTTACTTCGTCCGTTGTAACAGCGTCAACACCGCAACCGAATGAAACAAGCTGAACAAGATTGAAGTTCGGTTTGTCAGTGATGTATTTTGCCGCAGCGTAAAGTCTTGAATGGTAAGTCCATTGGTTGAGTACATCAGTCCTGAATTTTTCAACTCTCCAGCTGATTGAATCCTCTGTGATAAGCACCGCGCCGCATTCGCAGATGAGTTTGTTGATGCCGTGGTTTACTTCGGGGTCAAGGTGATACGGACGTCCTGAAAGGACAATAATCGGCATATTGTTTTTCTCTGCAATGTCAATGAATTCGCTGCCCTTATCGCGGACTTTGTTCATATAGTTTTCGTATTCTTTAAGTGCGCTTGTGAATGCGTGTTTGATTTCAGAAAGCGGAATTTCCGCAAAATATTTCTTGAGAATTTTCTGCATCTTTTCGGGGAATTCTTTCTTTCTGTGCGGGCCTACGTAATCGTAAATAAACTTGATTTCACGCAGTTTGCCGACGTTAGCCGCAATAACTTCGGGATAGTACGCAACAACGGGACAGTTGTAATGATTGTCGCTGATTCCGTCGTCAAAGTTGTATGTCATACAGGGGTAGAAAATTGCGTCAATATTCTCGTCAAGCAAAGCGTCAATATGACCGTGAATGAGTTTTGCGGGGAAGCAGACCGTATCGGACGGAATTGTGTCCTGACCCCTGAGATAAAGTTCTCTGTTGGATGACGGAGAAGTCACAATTTCAAACTTGAGTTCGGTGAAGAATTTGTGCCAGAAGGGGAGCAATTCATACATATTGAGTCCCATCGGAATACCGATTCTGCCACGCTCTCCCTTGACGGATTTGTATTCATTGAGCAAACCGAGTTTGTATTCGTAAAGGTCATATTTTGAAGTTGCAGTAGTTTTTGCAAGCGGCTTTTCACAACGGTTGCCGGAGATGAATTTTCTGCCGGAGTCAAATGTGTTGACTGTGAGATGACAGTTGTTTGTACAACCCTTGCAGACCACTGTTGAAACGTTGTGAGTAAAGTTTCTCAACTGGTCAAGTGTCAGCACATTGCTTGCAGTTTTGCCCTGCTTCATTGAGTACAGAGCCGCACCATAAGCGCCCATAAGACCGGCAATATTCGGGCGTACAACGTCTCTCTTGATTTCCTGCTCAAACGCACGCAAAACCGCATCGTTGAGGAATGTGCCACCCTGAACAACAATGTTTGAGCCAAGAGAATCCGCGTTGGATGCTCTGATAACTTTATAAAGTGCGTTTTTGACAACGCTGATTGACAAGCCTGCGGAGATGTTTGCAATGCTTGCGCCATCTTTCTGCGCCTGCTTTACTGATGAATTCATAAACACAGTGCAGCGTGAGCCAAGGTCAACGGGTTTGTCAGCGAAAATTCCGCGCTGAGCAAACTCTTCAATAGTGTAGCCCAATGCACCCGCAAAAGTCTGCAGGAAGGAGCCGCAACCTGATGAGCATGCTTCGTTGAGAAAGATGTTTTCAATCGCACCGTTGTGAATCTTAAAGCATTTGATGTCCTGACCGCCGATGTCGATGATGAAGTCAACGTTGGGGCGGAATTTTTTAGCGGCGATAAAATGAGCAATTGTTTCAACAATGCCGAAATCAACACCAAAAGCGTTGCGGATGATTTCTTCACCGTAACCTGTAGCGGCGGAAGAAACAATTTCAGCCTGCGGGTAGCGGATGCGTACACGCATGAGAAAGTCGCGGATGATGCTGATGGGGTTGCCGTTACTGGGCATATATTCTGAGTAAACGATATTCTGGTTTTCGTCAATTACAACCGCTTTAACCGTTGTTGAACCCGCGTCAATACCTATGTAGATTTTGTCGGGATTTGCCTCATCGTCATTGGTTGCAATGCAGTTGAGTTTGTGTCTTGCCTGGAATTCGTCGAACTCATTTGTATTCTGGAAAAGGGGAGGACAACTGTGATAATCGTTTGTTGATGTGTACTGACCAATCATTTCGATTGTTTCATCAATGTTCATCAATTTGTTGTTAGGCACAAGTGCCGCACCGAGCGCAACAAAGTAAAGGGAATTTTCGGGGCAGCAACCGTTGATTTTGAGAATTCTGTCAAAACTTGCACGCAATTCGGAAAGGAATGTGAGCGGACCACCGAGGTAAACAACGTTGCCTTCAATTGTTCTGCCCTGTGCAAGACCGCCGATTGTCTGGTTTACAACCGCTGCGAAAATACTTGCGGAAATATCGTTCTTTTTAGCACCCTGATTGAGAAGGGGCTGGATGTCGGACTTTGCAAAAACACCGCATCGTGATGCGATCGTGTAAATCTTATCGTAACTCTTTGCAAGTTCATTCATATCTGTCGGAGTCACGTTGAGAAGTGTTGCCATCTGGTCAACAAAAGCACCTGTACCACCTGCGCAAGAGCCATTCATACGTACTTCCATACCGTCAGTAAGGAAAAGGATTTTTGCGTCCTCACCACCAAGTTCAATTACAACGTCGGTGTCGGGGAGCATTGTGTTGATTGCAACTCTTGTTGCGTAAACTTCCTGCACAAACGGGATTTCACACTGTGTTGCAAAACCCATACCTGCTGAGCCTGAAATA
>JAZQTF010000123.1:0-4908 GCA_045630445.1 Acutalibacteraceae bacterium | reverse complement strand
GACTAAAAAGATACAACGCTCTTTTCATTCTTGAAGCGACGCTCAATTTGAGAGAAATCAAGTTGTTTGATAACGGCAACGATTACAACGAAACGGATACAATTGCGGCACTTGAAAAGCAAAGGCTTATCATTCAGGAATTTAAAGACTGGATATGGAGGGATGAGGACAGACGCTGGGCGGCTGAGGATGCGTACAATAAAATATTCTCATCATACAAACCGATTACCGCTGACGGAAGCAAGCTGACATTTCCCGAAATGGCAGAAAATCACGCCTTATTCCCCTATCAGAAAGACGCTGTGCAACGAATTCTCAGCACTAAAAACACATTGCTTGCGTTTGACGTTGGTGCAGGAAAAACTTACATAATGATTGCGGCTGCGATGAAAATGCGCCAGGAAGGATCGTCACGAAAAAATTTATTCGTTGTGCCAAACCACATCGTCGGTCAATGGGAAAAGATTTTTGAAGACCTTTATCCCGGTGCAAAAATCCTCGCGATTGAGCCAAAAAGTTTCAAGCCACAAATGCGACAGAAGGTGCTTGAGCAAATCAAAAGTGCGGACTATGACGGCATCATTATCGCATATAGCTGCTTTGATATGATACCTCTTTCTACAGACAGCATTCTTTCACAGATGAGCATTAAGCTCAACGAGATTGAAGCGGCACTTCTGAGTTACAAAACATCAGCCGGCTATCCTCTTGCAAGTCCAAACCGCACCGCACTTGAAGCGGAAAAGAAACGGTTACAGAAGCTAACGCAGGAATTCATTGACAGTATGACACCAGCGGACACAAAGGACATCACATTTGACCAATTGGAAATTGACACATTATTTCTTGATGAAGCACACAATTACAAAAACCTGCCCATTAAAACAAACCTGCGTAATCTTCGCGGCATCAACACAAAAGGCTCTGCAAAATGCCAGCAGTTGCTCCACAAAATCAGAATTGTGCAGCAAGAAGGCAGAGGCGTTGTGTTTGCAACGGGCACTCCTCTGTGCAACTCTATTTCCGATGCGTATGCAATGCAGATATACCTGCAATATGACGAGCTGAAATATTGTCAGCTGGACGTTTTTGACAACTGGGTAAAGACCTTTGCATCACCCGAGCAATTATGCGAAATTGACGTTGACGTTTCAAAATACCGTATGATTCGCAGGTTTGCAAAGTTTTTCAATCTGCCGGAATTATCTGCAATGTTTTCACAAATTGCAATATTTTACGCTAACAATGACAAAAATGAGCTGCCTGAAATGGAGAATTACACGGACATTACTGTCAGAAAAAGCAAGGCGTTAGCGGAATATATGAGAGAATTGAGCGAGCGCACTGACCTCATCAGGTCGGGTACGATTGACAGAAAGCACGACAATATGCTGAAGGTCAGCACGGACGGCAGAAAAGCTGCGCTTGACCTGACTTTAGTTAAAAAGGTCCAGCCCTATGATGAATGCTCAAAAGTATTTAAGTGCGTTAAAAATGTTTATAACATATATAAAGAATACCCCAATGCAACCCAACTGATATTCTGTGACTATTCAACGCCAAAGGCGGAGGAATTCAACGTTTATGCAGAATTGAAAACGCGACTAATCAGTGCGGGCATACCTGAAAAGGAAATCGCTTTTATTCACAGTTACCAGACAGAAAGCAGAAAGATTGAGCTTTTCCGCAAATTCAATGCGGGCGAAATGAGAATTCTCATCGGCTCAACCTTCAAGCTTGGCATTGGCGCAAATGTCCAACAAAAGCTCAAGGCGATTCATCACCTTGACGTGCCGTGGCGTCCGGCTGATATAGTGCAACGTGAAGGACGAATCATCCGCAGAGGAAACGAAAACAAAAACGTGCAGATTTTACGATACATCACTGAGGGAAGCTTTGATTCATATTCGTGGCAGATACTTGAAACGAAGCAACGATTCATCTCCCAGTTTTTATCGGGCAGCACTTATCAACGCTCTGTATCAGACCTTGAAAATGACGTTTTGACATACGCCGAAGTCAAAGCGTTGGCGTTGTCACAACCGCTGATGAAGCAACTTGCGCTCAGGGAAAACGAACTGAAAACAATCATCCTTCTTGAAAAGCAAACTAAAGAAGAAAAAGAGAGGCTGACAAAGGAATGCGAAGAATTAAGCGCTCAGCTTCGCAAGCTCATAAGTCGGTTCGGTGTTGCTATTCAGCACAATGCCAAGATGCACAAAACAACAAACCAGGAGTTTCTTCAGGCAATGCGAAGCATTGAAAACGTGTTTACCAAAGATGTTGTTTCAGGCAAGGAAAAGCTTGCTGAGCCCGTCAGAGTGCTCGGCTTCAACGTTACATTACCCGAAAAGCAGGACGAGAAAAAGCCTTACCTTTTCCTTGAAAAAGACTCAAACAGTTATATTGTTCATCTTGGAGATTCAGCAAGCGGTAACGCAAAACGAATCATCGGCAAGCTGAAGCGTTTTGATAAGATTGTAAAAGAAATAAACGAATCAATCGACCGGACAAAATCACGCATTGACAGCACCCGTCAGCTTATATCACAGAAGGAAACATCATATCAGAAGCAAATCATTGACCTTAAGATTGAAATCCAGGATATAAAGGACAAGCTGAATATTTCATCAACGAATAATTGAGGCTGCAGCAATCACTTATCTCACCTTTAATTACAAACAAATTGTATGCACCGTCATACAGTTATACCGAGTGATATGCAAAAAATAAGATTCCGTTTGTTGCGGTGTAATAGCCTAACCTTGCACAAACAATCAAAATATAATATAATGTCAAAAAATGAAGGGAGTCATTTATATGAAAAAATATCGTTATGTTGAATTTACCGACGAAGCACACTACAGAAAATGCGGCCACATATACATCGTCGCAAACGACCCGAAAGCATATATTGAAGAATTTGGATTAGTTGAAGAAAGGTTACATGGCAGCGGTATAGGATACTATACAACACTTGAAAAAATGGGTGAACTTGGTTGGGAACTTGCATTCGTTACTCCTTGTGGCAGTTTCATCAACCCCAGTTTCAGCACCATAAAAAATGCATACATTTTCAAAAAAGAAACAGAAGAATAGGGATTTTACTTTTAATAAAACAAATAATTCGGAATGGAGGTTTTGCTATGAACAAAATATACGAAACACTTGATAATGCATTATATATTATCAACACTGCCAGAGAAATAAACGCTACACTTGACAAATGGCCAAACGTTATGCTGTCGGGATTGACGGGTAGCGGAAAGACATCAATCACAAAGCAATGGGCAAAAGACAATGATATAATTCTGGCACCATATAATCTGAGCACCGATGTTTCAACGGTATACCAGCCGGATGAAAGTGGGATATTGCGTCCGATGCAAGAAAATGACCCTGTATCCATAGCCAAGCAGCTTATATTTGAAAGCTTGAAAAAATACAAGGACGAAAAAGATTTTGTTTTGTTTCTTGATGATTATCACAGAGCTACAAAAGAAAACATTGAAGCAATAAATTACACAATAGACACTCACAAAATTGTTAACCCCATCACCGGAGAAAAAATTGAATTAAAGAATATGCTTTTCACAATTGCAATCCATACCATCGGTGCGTATTAAAAACACATAATGAGATAAAATTTAAACTCCTTGTTTTATTCAGACATAAATCAAGGAGTTTTTTATATATGAAAGCAACTGGTATTGTCAGAAGAATTGATGATTTTGGCATGTAGTTATTCCGAAAAAAATCAGAAGGACGATGCGGATTCGTGAGGGGTAGCCTTTACAGACAACATTGACACTTTTTGACATATTTTGCTTAGCAATAATACATAGTGTGGTGAAAAGAATAAAAGCAATGGGACTATCTCTCTGCTATTTTTTCAACATTAGTTGATTTGTTCTGTGTAATATAGTACAATTCTTATGACAAATTTATTGTCGTACTAAATTTGGTACACTGCTGACTATATAATATACACAAACAATACAAATAATTAAGGAAAGTGAATGCAATTATGGAAAAAACATTGGAAATCATTCTCAAAAAACTTGAGGAAATCAGTCAAAAAATAAACACACCGGAAAGTGCATCGATTCAAAACGCCAACAATGTAGATACCGTCACTTCTGAATTCGTTATCCAAGACGATGTTTTAATCAAATATATCGGCAACGGCGGAAATGTGATTATTCCTAAAGGCGTCAAAAAAATAGAAAAGCATGCCTTTAAAAATTGCCGCAAAGTCACCAGTGTCGTTATTCCTGACAGTGTCACAGAAATCGGAAAAAGTGCATTTTTGGAGTGTCATGGTCTTACGGATATACTTATCCCGTCCAGTATTGTCAAAATCGGGGCGTGGGCGTCTAATTTCTGTTCAGGCTTAAAAACGGTAAATTTGCCAGATAGCATTACTTCATTGGGTGTAGGAGTATTCAAAAAATGTTGTAACCTTCAATCCATTAACATACCCCGAGGAGTAAAAACGATTCGGGAGGATATGTTCGAGTACTGCTATTATTTAGAGCACGTCCATATTCCGAATAGCGTTGAGAAAATTGAGTCTGGCGTTTTCAGAGGATGCCAAAGCCTTTTGCACATCTATATTCCACCCAGGGTTTCATCAATCAGCCCATCCGCGTTTACACTTATGACAAATTCTTGGCATATAGGCAGTCAGCCTATACCAAACAATCAAATTACGATTTGTGCGCACAAACCAACCTATGCTGAAATTTTTGCCGCAGAAAATGATCTGAAGTTTGAGGAAATAAAATAATACGTCTCCTGACGACAAACACACGTTTTATCTCTTCGATGGTTTTGATGACAAAGATTAAATAATTACAAGTATAAATCTCCTTGTTTTACAGATACTAACAGTACAAATTTGTAAAG
>JAZQTF010000122.1:0-1060 GCA_045630445.1 Acutalibacteraceae bacterium | reverse complement strand
ATTGTGAGGTGTTCTTCAAGCATTGCAGCCTTCGGGAATGCTGTGCCGTAAACTCTGGAAAGTGACTTGTTTTTAGCGTCACCTCTCCAGTAGGAGCCTGTGCAACTCATAAGTTTGAATGCCTTGATAACACCAATTTTCATAAGGTGCGGACCTGCACAAAGTTCATCAAACTCACCCTGGCGGTAGAATACAATATTCTCTCCTTTGCCGGCGTGCTCTTTGATAAGTTCAACTTTGTACGGCTCATTCCTGCTTTCCATCAGAGCGATTGCTTCCTCAACGGGAAGTTCAAATCTTTCAGGGGAATAGTTCTCCTTGATGATTTTCTTCATCTCGTCCTCAATCTTTGCAAGGTCCTCCTGAGTAAAGGGTTTCTCAACGTCAAAATCGTAGTAGAAACCGTTGTCAATTGACGGGCCGATAGCAAGTTTTGCTTCGGGATAAAGTCTTTTAACTGCCTGAGCGAGAACGTGTGAAGTTGTGTGGCGGAATGCTGCGCGTCCGTCAGCGTCATCAAATGTGAGAATTTCAAGTGCGCAATCCTCAGTCAGTTCAGTTCTCAGGTCCTGAACTGCGCCGTTTATTTTACAAGCACAAGCGGCTCTGAAAAGACCGTCTGAAAGTGCTTTTGCAACGTCTGCTGCTGTTGTGTTTCTGGGGAATTCCTTTACAACGTCCCCCTTGAGAGTTACCTTGATCATCATTAAAACCTCCTTAAAAATAAAAAAACTTCACCCCTGAAAAACAGGGATGAAGCAATGCTCCACGGTTCCACCCATATTGCGTAATAAATACGCCACTCAATGACCTTTAACGCAGCCACGCGGAACTGCTTGTTTCGCAGTTCACTCAGGGGTGGTCGGCAAAGAACGCTCTGCGTCTGCTCACAGCCTTGGCAGACACTCTCTGAAAAAGCGGGAACTCCTTGCTGTTCCCCGTCAACGTTTTAACTCTAATATGTTACCACTCAATAAAACTTTTGTCAATAGGTTATTGAAGGTGAAAAGTGTTCGTAAATTGTTGATATTTTGTGAATTATATGTTAATATTTATAAAT
>JAZQTF010000121.1:0-3689 GCA_045630445.1 Acutalibacteraceae bacterium | reverse complement strand
CAATAGAAAATTCAAAACCGCAGAATAATAAACCACTTCGTTCCTCTCTATTCAAGTACAAACTTCATAAAATTGACGGATTATTTTTTCATTTGCGGAAAGATAATATTTTTCTGCGTTTTTTATTCTTTTTTATGTTTTCTAGTATTGAATTTTTTATAAAAATATAATAAAATTACAATATTATGCTATTTACAGAAAAGGTTGGTGCAAACAAATGAAAAAATCAGTTGCATTGATAATGGGCAGCGACAGCGATTTCCCCGTTGTTTCAAAGGCAATCGCTAAACTCGAGGAATTCGGAGTTGAGTTTGAGGCTCATATATTTTCCGCTCACAGGACTCCCGCTCAGGCGATGGAGTTTGCTGCAAAGGCAAAGGATAACGGCTTCGGCGTTATCATCTCTTTTGCAGGCAAGGCGGCTCACCTCGGCGGTGTGCTTGCCGCTCACACCACTCTCCCCGTAATTGGTGTGCCTGTCAAGTCCTCAACACTTGACGGTCTTGACGCTCTGCTTGCAACAGTGCAGATGCCCAGCGGTGTGCCCGTTGCAACAGTTGCAATCGATGGCGCAGAAAACGCTGCAATCCTTGCAGTGCAGATGCTCGCAATTTATGACGATGACCTTGCAAAGAAACTTGACGCTTTCAAAAAGAAAATGGAGCAGACAGTTCTCAGCAAGGATGAAGAACTCAATAAAAAATTAAAGGAAACTAAGGCTTAAAAAGCTTGACTATTCAGGAGGTTTTTAACAATGGAAAACAGTTACAGCAACAGTTACAAGGCTGCCGGCGTTGACGTTACGGCAGGTTACCGCGCGGTTGAACTTATGAAGTCACACGTTGCAAGAACAATGATCCCCGGCGTTCTTTCTTCAATCGGTGGTTTCGGCGGTATGTTTGAACTTGACACAAAAGGAATGGAGAATCCCGTTCTCGTTTCCGGTACTGACGGCGTAGGTACAAAACTCAAGATTGCATTCCTCACAGACAAGCACGACACAGTTGGTATTGACTGCGTTGCAATGTGCGTAAACGACGTTGTTTGTGCAGGCGCAAAGCCGCTCTTCTTCCTTGACTACATCGCAGTAGGCAAGAACGTTCCCGAAAGAGTTGAGCAGATTGTTGCAGGCGTTGCAGAGGGTTGTGTTCGTTCTGGCTCTGCACTCATCGGCGGTGAGACTGCGGAGATGCCCGGTTTCTACCCCGTTGACGAATACGACGTTGCAGGTTTCAGCGTTGGTGTTTGCGACAAGTCAAAGATTATGAACAAGGACAATGTTAAAGCGGGCGATATCCTTATCGGCCTCCCCTCCTCCGGTGTTCATTCAAATGGTTTCTCCCTTGTAAGAAAAGTTTTTGACGTTTCCAAAGAGCGTCTGAGCGTATATTATGATGAACTCGGCAAGACTCTTGGCGAAGAACTCATCACTCCCACAAAGATTTACGTTAAACCCATTCTTGAACTTCTTGACAAAGTTAACGTTCACGGTATGTCCCACATCACAGGCGGCGGTTTCTATGAAAACATTCCGCGTATGTTCAACAATGGTCTTACCGCAGTTATCAAAAAGTCAGACGTACCCGTTCTTCCCATCTTCAGACTCATTCAGAAAGAGGGCAACATTTCAGAGCACGACATGTTCAACACATTCAATATGGGCATGGGCTTCTGTATTGCTGTTGACCCCGCTGACGTTGATGAGGCACTCAGCATTCTCAGAGCCGCGGGCGAAGACGCATTCATCATCGGTGAAATGAAGACGGGCGACGTGGGGGTTGAATTATGTTAAACATAGCCGTACTCGTATCCGGTGGCGGCACAAATCTCCAGGCGCTTATTGATGCAGAAAAAAGCGGAATTATCAAGAGCGGTAAAATCGTAAAGGTTATTTCAAGCGTTGACGGTGCATACGCACTCACAAGAGCGGCAAATGCGGGAATTCCCTCCTGCGTTGTAAGCAGAAAGAGTTTTGATAACAGTGTTGACTATGACAACGCTATACTTAAAGAACTTGACGATTGCGGCGCTGACCTTGTTATCCTTGCAGGTTTTATGTCAATTCTTGGCGAAGGTCTTATTGCAAAATACTGCAACAAGATAATCAACGTTCACCCATCCCTCATCCCCTCTTTCTGCGGAAAGGGTTTCTACGGTCTGCGCGTTCATCAGAGTGCGCTTGACTACGGTGTGAAAGTTACGGGTGCAACAGTGCATTTTGTCAATGAAATTCCCGACGCGGGCGCAATCATCCTGCAGAAAGCGGTTGAAATCCTTGACGGTGATACACCCGAAATTCTGCAGAAAAGAGTTATGGAGCAGGCAGAGTGGAAGATTCTGCCCGAAGCAGCAGAACTTTTCTGCGCAGGAAAATTAACTGTTACCGACAATAAAGTTACTATTAAATAAACGGAGGTCCTTACAATGAAAAAAAGAGCAATTCTCAGCGTTTCCGACAAGACAGGTATTTGCGAATTCGCAAAGCAACTTGTTGACCTCGGCTACGAAATCCTTTCAACAGGCGGCACAGCTACCGCACTCAAAAACGCAGAAATCCCCTGCACAAACGTTTCCGATATCACAGGTTTCCCGGAGTGTCTTGACGGCAGAGTAAAGACTCTTCACCCGATGATTCACGCGGGCATCCTTGCAATGCGCGGCAATCCCGAGCATATGGAGCAACTTGAAAAACTTGGTGTTACACCGATTGACGTTGTTGCAATCAATCTCTATCCGTTCAAGGCTACAATCCTCAAACCCGACGTTACTTTTGAGGACGCAATTGAAAACATTGACATCGGTGGCCCGACAATGATTCGTGCGGCTGCTAAAAACTGGCAGGACGTTGCAGTAATTGTTGACCCCAACGACTACAACAAAGTAATTGATGAACTGCGCGCAAACGGTGAAGTTTCCAGAGATACAAAGTTCGTTCTCTGCGGCAAGGTATTTGAGCATACTGCTTCTTACGATGCAATGATTAACAGTTACCTCAGAGCACAGAGAGGCGAAACAGGTATGCCCGACACTCTCACACTCACTTATGAAAAAGTTCAGGATATGCGTTACGGTGAAAACCCGCATCAGGGCGCTGCTTTCTATAAAGAAATCGGCAACTTTGACACAAACGTTCTCCACATGGCAAAACAACTCCATGGTAAAGAACTTTCTTACAACAACATCAACGACGCTAACGGTGCGCTTGACATCATCAAGGAATTCGGTGACGCTGAGCCTTGCGCAGTTGCAATCAAGCACGCTAACCCCTGCGGTGTTGGTCTTGGCGCAACAATATTTGAGGCTTATCAGAACGCTTACAACGCTGACCCCGTTTCTATCTTCGGCGGCATCGTTGCTCTCAACCGTGAGGTTGACGAGGACACAGCAAATGAACTTGCTAAAATCTTCCTTGAAATCATCATCGCTCCGTCCTTCTCCGCGAAGGCTCTTGAAATCCTTACAGCAAAGAAAAACATCCGTTTGCTTGAACTTCCCAGACTTGCAAAAGCAAATGACAAATCCTTTGTTGATATGAAGAAGGTTGCAGGCGGCTTGCTTGTTCAGGACCTCAACACAGAACTTGTTGATATGGAAAACATCAAGTGCGTTACAAAACGTCAGCCCACTGCTGAAGAATTCATACAGCTTATGTTCGTATGGAAAATTGTAAAGCACGTTAAATCAAACGG